>DAOUMT010000224.1:0-10341 GCA_034409195.1 Dehalococcoidia bacterium | reverse complement strand
CGCTGGTCGTTGGAGTACGACTATGCAGGTAAAACATGGGGCGACTTCGGCGCCAAGAAACAACCCAACAAGTGGGTGACACTGCGTGCACTGGGAGTATTGAAAGCGGTTACATAATCAGAGACTTCTTAGCTTTGTCCACTACACGGCGGACATCTGGGAGGCATCACCTTTTATTCGGATTTTTGATGTCACACTGACAGGTAAGGTTCTTCTTGGCTGCGGTTATTCTATCCAAAATAGATGAGTGTCCGTGATTCTTTAAGACATCATCAATAATGTCAGCCTCACTATAGCCAAAACAGTAACAGATCATCTTCATAGTATTATTATAATCAAACCAGGGTATTTGGGACAACTGCGAAAAATTCTTCTCTAGGGAAGCGCTTGCTATCGACAAAAGGTTGACTTCAGGCTACGTTGGGTAGCTCTTGAAGTAATCTTTGCGCTCCCTTTGACCGAAGGCTCGTTTGTGCTTTAGAATTGACGCGTGGCGTCAGGAATTCCGGCCTTAGTATCAATTGTCCTTGGCAGCCTGGCCGCTCTGGGGTGCTTGATCGGGGCGTTCCGGGCACTATGGCACAAGCGCCTCATTGATGACCTCCCGACATCCAAAACTCAGGGCGTTTTCATCGGCCTCGCCGAGCTTAAAGGCACAGCCGAAATTGAAACGCCGCTGACCAGCTATCTGGCTGGTGTCTCCTGCGTACAATATGCCTGGCAGGTGGACGAACACTGGTCAAGGACGGTAACAGAGACCTATACCGACTCCAAAGGGCACACCATGACCCGCACTCGCACGGAAAGCGGCTGGACTAAGGTCGCCGGAGGCAGCCAGTCTATCCCTTTCTATCTGAAGGACGATACCGGCGTCATACGCGTTGTGCCCGATGGCGCTAAAATCCATAATATCAAGACGTTTGACGAGACAGCATCGCGGAGCAGCCCTTTATACTTCGGCAAAGGGCCGCAGCATGAGATAGCCAACACTACTCATAAGCGGCGTTTCCACGAGGCTGCGCTGCCTATCCATACTATGCTGTACGTGGTAGGGCAGGCACGCGAACGGCAGGATGTCGTAGCGGCTGAGATAGCTGACGATAAAAATGCCCCCATGTTCCTCATTTCCACCCAGACCGAGAAACAGGTCAGCTCCGGCTATGGTCACTGGTTCTGGGGATTGGCCCTAATTGGGATAATTTTAGCTATAGGCGGTGCAGTGGGGAGGGACATGCTTGCCAACACTAATAGAGGTTTAGGCTGGCAGCCTTTTGTCGAAGCTTCGCTCGCGTTCCTGGCTGTGCTGGCTATGGGCTGGGTCTGGACAGTGTACAACAGCCTCATCAATCTGCATAACCGGTTGAGGCAAGGCTGGTCTCAGGTTGATGTGCAGCTCAAGCGGCGGCATGACCTGCTTCCCAATCTTGTAGAAACCGTCAAAGGCTATCGTGACTACGAAAGCGATACGCAGAAACTCATCACGGAGCTACGAGGGCAGACGGAGGCAACACCGCCGGGCGTGTCCGGTCCCGATTTCAAAGGGATAGCGCCGATGTTGCGTGCCATAATTGAGCGGTATCCAAACTTGAAGGCCAATGAATCCTTCCTGAGACTTCAGCAAGCGCTGGTCGATACAGAACAGCGCATTGCCCTGGCGCGCGACTATTTTAATGATATCGCTACGTTTTATAACACACGGCTGGCAATCATTCCCGACCGGTTCGTGGCTGGCCTGGCAAGACTACGCCCTGCGACTTTAATGAGTGCCGCAGATTTCGAACGGGCCCCTGTTCAGGTCAAATTGGCTGCCTGAAGGATGGCAGGCTATTGATGGGTTCTATCCCAGCCATTGAGGATTCAACTCAGTGCCATCGAAAATGTTAGAGGTCTTATACATTTCATACTTGCCTTTAGATGAATCTTTCCTTGTTTTCGCTAACAGGGCCGCGCGCTCTTCATCAGTTAAAGGCTTAAAGGTTTTGCCAACTTCCAAAGCTTGTCTCAATGTAGCTAAGGAATCGCAACCTGTAATTACCACGCTTACCGGCAAGCTCAAAGCATAGACCAGGCATTCCTTGGCCGTAACAGACTGGCTGCCCAGGATCATTTGAGCGCCCATCGGCTTCATCCCCAGGACGCCTATTTTACGGTCGACCAGCGTTGGCAAGACCTTTTTCTCAAAACTGCTGTAATGGGCATCCATCACATTGAGCGGCATCTGCACCGTATCGAATCTAAACCCAATGTCCGAAGCCACCCGGAGCATCTTTAAATGGATGTCCGGGTTCTTGTGGCCTGTAAAACCGATGTAGCGGACCTTGCCGGATTTCTTAGCTTCCAGAAAAGCCTCTATAGCCCCGCCAGGAGCGAAGATGCGGTCGGGGTCGGACATTCTTATTACTTCATGAAACTGAAGCAGGTCGATGACATCGGTCTGCAGCCTCTTTAAAGATTCATCTATCTGGGACTGAGCGGTTTTCCTATCCCGACCGTCTACCTTGGTCATGAGGAATACTTTCCTGCGATATCCATCTCGCAGGGCCTTACCCATCCTGGTTTCGCTCTGGCCATCATTGTAGTCCCAGCAATTGTCCATGAAATTGATGCCATTATCGATCGCAGTCCGAATGATAGAGATACTCTCTTTTTCATCAGCCTGAAGACCTATGTGGGCACCACCCAGACCAATCATGGAAACCATCTCGCCTGTACTGCCCAGAGGACGATAGGGTATTTCTGCGCTCATAGCCATACCTTCTTTGTCAGGTGTCTATTGAATGATTATAACCCATATTGCCAATTGTTGACTTTCTTCATCAAAGGGGACGATCCCTAGAAGTAACCGTGATTCCAAAGTCTGGCGGCGTAGAGTCTGTTTAGCACCTTTCCCCTAGTCGACAAAACACTGACACTGAGGCGAATTACCACTTTATTCTTGAATTGACATCTCACTAATGATATCACGTCCATTTTGTGAGTATCTCTTCTCTCTGAAATGTCTTTGTGCTCAAAAAGAAGAGAATAACGTCCACTATCAGGATGACAGCAGAAATAATCAGAAGATTCGTGGTATTGAGCGATATCGCCCCAACTTCGCTTGCAACGTAAATGGCTGCGAGAGGAAGCACAATAAAAAGACCTTGCATCTGAGCGGCGCGTGCGTCGCTGGCTCTCGAAGAAACAATGACACTCCACTCGATGGAAAGAATAGCTGAAAGTGGCACCATCAGAAGAAGTATTATCCCGATAGTCCAGTTGGGGAAATACGAATAGCCCAGTTTATTGTGGGTCACTAAATCGGATAACGCCATGAAAACGATAGAGCTAATGTAGAGTGCGGCGACAGGTGGAATGAATGCGGCGATGCCCTTGCCCAGAAGGAGCTCGCTATCTGTGATCGGTGTAGCCAGGAGCGGTTCAAGACTTTTCTCAATCTTTTCACCGACCAGACTATAGGAAGCTAAGACAGTAGGTAACGATGATGCCCCGATTATGAAAAAGAAAGAAAATGCGTTCATTATGGTCAATAACTCAGCGCCCTTAAGGCCTCCGTGTCTTGCACCCGCAAAACGAAGTACTAATGGAAGGCCGATGCCGACGATAAGAGGGAATAGAACCATGGAATATATGGCGTACCTTTTTCTCAGGAATACCCTTATATCCTTTGTAGCGACAATCCAGGCCTTCGAAATTCTCATTTCGTCTCCTTCACAATCTGCAAGTAGACATCTTCCAGCGTCGGGACCAGCGGGGTGACCTCGCGTACCTGACCTCCGATTGAGGCGATGGCGGCAATGATAGTCGGATTTTCTTTGTCAGGCTCGGTAACGTCAATAATCAACTTATCGGCGGATACTTCAATCTTATTTGGAATGAGCTTTCTCAAGGAACTGACCAAAGCCTCGTCTATTTGAGCCAGCCTAATTTCTATTTTAGGTTTAGTGAGAGATTCCCTCAGTTGTTCGGGACTGCCGATTCTCAGTAATTTCGTCTTTAATATAGCGATGCGGTCGCAGACTCTCTGGGCTTCATCAAGATTATGAGTGTTGAGGAAAATGGTTTTGCCTTGCTTCTTAAGCTCCAGGACAAAGTCTCTTACGGTTTTAGCTGATTCCGGGTCCAGGTTGGTAGTAGGCTCGTCCATGAACAGGATTTTCGGCTCATGGACCAGTGCGCGGGCTAACGCCAGCTTCTGTTTCATCCCTTTAGAAAATGAACCTGCCCGGGCGTCTTTCCTCTCCCAGAGGCCCAACATCTTGAGAAAGCGCTCGATGTTTTCTCTCCTGCGTCCTTCAGGGCATTCATACAGTCTTCCATAAAAGTCGAGGTTCTCGAAGGCGCTCAAATCTTCGTAAAGGCCAACATTGTCAGGGACCAGACCGATCATTTTCCTGATTTGCAAGGAATCGGCCTCTTTGCCTATCTCATAGTCAGCTATCCTGGCCTCCCCACCGGTCTTTGATATAAGACAGCAAAGCATCCTGACTGTCGTGGTCTTGCCTGCGCCATTCGGCCCCAGAAAACCAAAGACCTCCCCTTCCTCAACTTGGAAGGTCAGTCTCTCCACTGCGGTGACTTCTCCGAACTTCTTGGTGAGATTTTCAACGGTTATCATAGCGGTCTTTTCACTTCTTTCTCCGTTATTATGTAGAGGGTAATCACCATGACAATCACCAGTCCCAGTAGCCCATGCGAAGGGCTAATAGGTGACCGCTTCCCATTCTATTCTTCCTCCCCGAGTAAATCGATTAGTGATAACGGTTTCATTCATTGATGATAGCCCTATTCACCTGAAGTCTTCCTTTGAACCCCCTGGACGCCGCTTCTTCCGTTCATCCACAGCGCGCTGGAGGATTATCTCTATCTGGCCGTTGACACTGCGGAACTCCTGGCTGGACCATTCGCTGAGCTCGTTCCACAGGTCTTCGCTAATACGTAGCAAGTAGCTCTTGCGTTTTCCTTTTGTTGACATAGGACTGCTCTGAGTCTGCGTAGTCATTGGTAAAGCGTTCCTGTATTTATTACCGGTGAAGCCGCTGACTCGCTGCACAGGACAACCAGCAGATTGCTGACCATGCTCGCCCGGCGCTCTTCATCGAGCTCAACCAGATGCCTTTCCGAGAGTTGATTTAAGGCCATCTCGACCATACTGACTGCCCCCTGAACAATCCTGGTTCGAGCGGCTACCACTGCGCTGGCCTGCTGCCGGCGCAGCATCGCTTCGGCGATTTCGGGTGCGTAGGCTAAATGGCTCAACCGAGCCTCGATGACTTTGACACCAGCGCGGTTCAGCCGTTCCTGGAGTTCACCCTCGAGAAGTTTATTCACCTGATCAGCGCTTGAACGCAGAGTCAATCCTTCTTCACGGCCTTCATCCTCGAATGAATCGTAGGGGTATGATTGGGCAAGATGCCGTACGGCGGCCTCGCTCTGGATAATCACATATTGTTCGTAGTCATCAACCTCAAAGGCAGCCTTGAACGTATCATCAACCTGCCAGACGATGACGGCGGCAATCTCGATAGGATTGCCGATCTTGTCGTTGACCTTGAGCTTCTCTCCGCTCAGGTTGCGGGCGCGGAGGCTAAGATTCTTCTTTATAAAGCGGGGGAGCACCAGGAGTATTAGTGGCGCCGTAATGAACATCAGGGCGCGGAGGCTAAGATTCTTCTTTACAAAGAAGGGGTTCACCCAGAAGAAACCGTTCTTCCGCATCGATCCTACATAGCTGCCGAACAGTATTATCACCTTTGCCTCGTTAGGATTGACGACGAAGAGCCCGGAGAACATGAATGCTGCAATGACGAGAAGTCCAACAGAAAGACCTACATATGGCGAATTGTGGCTATTGTAATAGAGTATTACAACCGCAGTGACTGATAGCACAACGCCCACGACGAGCATAAGGTACCCATTTAATACGCTGGCTGGTCTCTCAGACATCACATCCCTCCAAATCGTTATAATATCAATTAGATATCACAATGATATCATTATGACTGGCAAAAGTCAAGTGGTTGTAGCGAAGCAGTTTCTAAAGAATTGAGCTAACTCTTGGCGAGATTTGAGGAAGGGAGGTTGAGATAATTCAACAATTGCAGATGGGCAGCTCAACCACGAAGGTTGCGCCTTTATCAGGCCTATTAGCAGCGTATATGCATCCGCCGTGGACTTCGAGGATAGCGCAGCATATTGTGAGTCCTAATCCCAGACCTGTCCTCCGGGTACTGAAAAACGGGGCAAATATTTTGTTTACATCATGCCGGGAAATGCCCGGGCCATCATCGTCAAACGTTATTCGAATCAGCTCACCCTCTAGATAGGCTTTTATGTAAAGCTTACCCTTGCCGTGTGCTTCTGTCATAGACTGCTCGGCATTGGCTATAATATTCGAAAAGACCTGCTGCATCTGATGGGGATCAGCCATAGTCTTCGGAATGTCAGGCTGCAATCTCACGACCATCTCTATATTGCTTTCCCTCAGGTGGCGGATATAGAGGTCCAGGCTTCTCTGAATAACTTCCTGGATGGAAATGAGCTGTTTTTCAGGCTTGCCTCTGCGGGCAAAGCAAAGCAAGTCAGCGGTGATGACACCGGCGTGCTGCGCTTCTTTGTAGATTTTACCCAGGCTTTCTCTAGTTATTTCATCTATGTTACCTCTATCCAGCAGAAGCTGGGCATAGACCAGGATTGTGGCGATGGGATTGTTCAACTCGTGAGCGACGCGTGATGCAATCTCCGGAATCTTGTTCTGGAACAGTATTTCCTGAAGGGTGGAATCAGCTTCGCCAGATCTCTCTACCTCTATATGAGACAGCGCGTTTAAAGTAGGGGCTATATTAGCACTCTCAATTTGCTCATCATGGACTATAAACAGGTCAACTGGTGGGTTCGTCTGGTCGGGGAGACTGGCATGCGACGGCAGAGGCTTATTCTGCACAGATTTGCCCCTTGTCCTCATCTTTCGCCTCCCTGGTATTTCCAGATAATATCCAATAAAATTAGTTACCTGAAACCCAAGTATCCTATTCAAACACTACAGTACCTACCGGTTGTTTACAATAGCTCTTCTTAGCCAAGGCAGGTAGGAAATTGGTACTGATTTTGGGTATTGCTAATGGTACTATACCCCGTGCGGGTACTATTCTGCCGCCAGAAAAGCCGATTTCGGCTATAGTCTAACTCGTGATGTGTATGCTAGTATGTCGTAGTATCGGAGATAGCCGGAACATATTAAAGGAGCTAAGGCTGATGAAGTTGCAAGTGGATATTTATTTGACCAGCAACAATCAAATCCAGGTGCTTTTACAGGGACCTGCTCAGGGTGCTGCTACTTTCCCCGATTTCGATACATTCGCCAGGTTTATAGAAGGATGCCAGGGTTTCATCGACAAACAAGTTCAAGCAGGTAAGAACTCCGACTCGATCCCTCAGGCCTTCTTGGATGCCTTCGACGAGGGCAATGCTTAAGACGCCTCTCCCCAGGTCTTATTTCCTCATTTTTCCTGCACCTGCCCCTTGATTTCGGTTGAAGCCACCAAGCTTTTTCCTGCCTCAGAAGCTCATGGATTCAAAGGTGTGCGCCTGTATAATCTGAGCATCCGGAGCACTATGAGATATCGCTTCTAGAAATCCGGCCATGTCCTGCAACGGCAGAGTCGGAGCCTGCTTCTTAAGCGAAGTCGGGGCAGAGAAATCGTCATAATGGAACGGTACAATGATTTTCGGCTTCACCATCTGCAGCAGGCGGCTCGTATATCCAGAAATTTTCTTCCATCCAGGGACGCACATAAACAGGATATCGCAATGGTGCCCCTCCAGTTCCGATTCAATAAAATTGGCGCTTCCCACGTGCATAAAAGTCTTTCCTCCTATCTCCAGCTTCGGTATAAAAGCTGTGCCGTGCCTGTATTCGCCGGCCTTCAAGGGAAGATGTCTTGAGGGATTGATTTCTCCTGGATATGGCACCCGACCAAAAGCAACTAAACCGTGGGTAGAGGGAATCATAGTTACCACAGCGCCGCCAGGCAGCTCAAAACGCTCGCCTCCTTTGCACACAGTAACTCTTTTGGACATGCCGTGCATTTCCATGAGCGTCTGTAGGCTGCTGCTCCCTACTATAGGGCCGTCGAAACGCCTGGCGAACACCGGGATATCCAGAGCATGGTCGAAGTGCGTGTGTCCAACGATGATTGCCGAGAGCTTGCCGGGGAGTTCGTCAAGATATCTGTATATAGCATCTGTCTTAGGGCGCAGTCGTCTGAAAAAGACATCGAATTTACCCAGCCTCGAATGGTAGGGGTCTATGAGGGTTACCAGACCCTCGTGTGTAAACTCAAGCCCCGCAGCACCCGTCCAGCGAACATTCACCATTTATCTGACATCCTTATCAGTTTCCACAGGAACCGTTGAGTTGCGCGGAGATTATACCAACCGCAATTTCTGGTGTAAAGGATGTGCTTGGAGCAGCTAGCAGCTTAGCTCGATTCAAGGTTAATAAAGTGCCTGGCATTTGACAAATCATTGAGGTCGGTAGTAGATTGCACCTACTGGAGGGGGGCAATATGGGCGATTTGTTCGATGGCAAAGTCGCTATTGTTACCGGCGGTGCATCTGGGATCGGGTGTGCGCTGTCACAACAGCTATCTAGCAGAGGGGCGTTGGTCATCGTAGCTGACATTAATCTTGAAGGTGCGCAACAGGTCGTTTCAGGTATCACCAATAGCGGTGGACGCGCCCAGGCAGCTCATTTAGATGTATCGCTTGCAGATGATGTAAAAAAGCTGGTGGATGATACAGTATCAGAATACGGACGGCTCGACTATATGTTCAACAACGCAGGCATCGGTATCGGCGCTGAGGCACGCGACCTGGCACTCGAGCACTGGCTGCGCATCATCAATGTCAACCTGCTAGGCGTTGTCCATGGCACAACTGCGGCGTATCCAATAATGATCAAGCAGGGCTTCGGACATATCGTAAATACTGCTTCCCTCGCCGGATTAATCGGCGAGCCCATGGGAATACCTTATGTTACCAGTAAATTCGCTATTGTCGGGCTTTCTCACACGCTACGGGTAGAGGCAGCAGCCCTCGGCGTCAAGGTAAGCGTGGTTTGCCCGGGATATGTTCAGACCCCCGTGTGGAACTCGCCTTTACTGAAGATCAAGAAAGAGGACCTGCCCAAGCCACTATTCAAAATGATGGATGCCACAAAAGCTGCCAGATGTATCATGAAGGGCGTGGAACGCAATCATGCATTCATTGTATTTCCTCTGCACGCGCGCCTTCTGTGGTGGCTTTATCGGATTCGCCCGAGCTCGCTGGAGCTTTTGGGACGCAAGATGGTCAAGGATTTCCGCGCTGTGCGTATCGACTAACCTACGAACCCTTTTATTCTGCTTTGTACTTTCCTATCAGGAGGTCTGGCACCAGGTCCATCCCTATGTGCCCCTCCCTCTCTAAACGGGCATACTCTTCGTCAGAGACGCCAAGTATCTCTTTGTAGACGTACTCGTTGTACTCGCCTAAACGGACCGCCGGAAGTCGGATGCGGCCGGGCGTCTTGGACATTCTGTAGGCCAGGCCGGGATATCTGTGCGTCCCGCATTCGGCATGAGTCACCTTTTCAAAGAAGCCCCTCGCTTTCATCTGCGGGTCGTTGTAAGCATCATCCGGGTGCTCCACAGGACCGGCAGCCACGCCTTCCTTTTGCAGGGCATACATAACTTCGAAGCTGCCATGTTGGCTGGTCCACTCCCCGATGTTCTTGTCCAATTCATCGTGGTTGCGCCACCTGCTCAGGCTGTCGGAAAACTTGTCTTCCTCGGCCCAGCGGGGATTGCCCAGGGCACGGCAGAAGCCCCGCCATTCCTCATCTGTGCGGATGGTGATACACACCCACCTGTCCTCGCCTTGGCAGCGATAGCACCCCTGTACGGCCCCGTACAGGTCGCGATTGCCGCTTCTTTCCGTGATGCGGTGGTTCATGGTATAGTCCATAATGGCCTCACCCAGCTGGAGCATGGTGGCCTCAGTCTGTGCCATGTCGATATACATACCCCTGCCGGTCTTGTTGCGCTGGTGCAACGCCGTCACGACCATGAAAGCGCCGATCGTTCCCGACGCTTCGTCGCAATGGTAGATTGACGAATTCGCCGTCACGTCTCGATCCGCATATCCTCTGAGATAGGTATGGCCCAGAAAGGCATCCTGATGAGCGCCAAGAGAGCGAAAGTACTTGTACGGTCCGGTTTGGCCGAAGCCGGACATGGAGAGCATGATGATATTTGGGTTCCATGAGCTGATGACGTCGTAGGTGAGACCGAAGTCCTCCATGAC
>DAOUMT010000223.1:0-2825 GCA_034409195.1 Dehalococcoidia bacterium | reverse complement strand
ATCTTCCGGTGGACCACTTCGGTCTCGTCAGTGCCGATGATTTGGAGAAAGCGATTACCGATAGGACCATTTTGGTCAGCATAATGCTGGCCAACAACGAGATTGGCACCATCGAGCCTGTAGCTGAGTTTGCCAGATTGGTCAAAGACAAAGCTAAACAAAGGAAAATAGTATTTCATACCGACGCGGTTCAGGGCACTGGAGCGCTTGATCTCGATGTGAATAAGCTCGGCGTAGATTTGCTTAGCCTATCAGCACACAAGTTCAAGGGCCCGAAGGGGGTGGGCGTTTTATTCATGAGGAAAGGGACTCCGTTTATTCCCCAGCAGACAGGCGGTGCTCAGGAGAATAACCGCAGAGCGGGTACGGAGAATGTCTCAGGAATTGTAGGCACTTCGGTTGCTCTTAAGATGGCGGCTGATAATAGGGAGTCGAATAGTCGATATTGCCAGGGGTTGCGAGACCGCTTGCATGAGGGCATAATGTCCCAAATTGGAGAAGTCTATCTCAACGGGCATCCTACACAGCGTCTGCCCAACAACTTGAGTTTAGCCTTTCAGTATGTAGAAGGGGAATCCATCCTTCTGCATCTGGATTTGCTGGGTATAGCTGCCTCAAGCGGCAGCGCCTGTACTACTGGCTCCAACGACCCCTCGCATGTGCTTGTTGCCACGAAACTTCCGGAGGAGTTGGCTCACGGCAGCCTTAGGTTCACGGTTGGGACTGATAACACTGATGAGGATGTAGATTATGTGCTTTCCGTCCTGCCGGGTATAGTGCAGAAGCTCAGGGAAATGTCCCCGCTGACGGGTGCCACAGTCCAGAATAAAAAGGCTGGTTCATAGCAGACCAGTCAAGCAGATAGCCTCACTGAGTGGAGATATTGTTTTTAACGGGGGAGTGCAGAGGGGATTCACCCCTCTGCCAGGGGCTTGGGGGTGTTCCCCAAATCTAAAATCCCCCAAGATTGGGGGATAAAGGGGGTTGAAAGATGGCTGATAAACGTCCTCACTCAGGGACATTGCAAATGTGTGACGAACCAGATAATATGTGAGGCGTTTGAGTTGGTCATGGGGAGTTTGTCTTAGTGATACACAGGCTGAGTATAAAAACAAGGTCGAGAGTGGAGTTTCAGAACATTACCAGAGCTGTGCAGGAGGTTGTGGACTCCAGCCGCGTTGAAAATGGTGCATGTTACATATTCATTCCACATACCACGGCTGCAGTGATACTGAACGAACAGGCTGACCCCAGCGTTGTCGAAGACATCATCGAAAAGCTCGATGCCGTAGTACCCCAACATAGTAGCTATCATCACTCGGAAGGCAACTCTCCTGCTCATATCAAGGCCAGCTTACTGGGCAGCTCTAAGATGGTTTTGGTGGATGGCGGTAGCTTAGCGCTGGGAACTTGGCAGGGTATCTTCTTCTGTGAATTCGATGGGCCTAGAAACCGTAATGTGCTGGTTAAAATTCTGCCGGATAGTCGCTGAGACTTATGGCGATTGACTATTGTCCGTTCCCTGATTTGATGTAATCTGGACTTGTATTACTCTACCGGAGTAAATCCCCAGCTCGTGGCAAGCTCGTCTGCTTCGCTCCTCAACTTCCTCCGTGATTTCCCACCGTTGAAAACACGTAAACATGCAGAAGCAATCTGCCTGGCTAAATGCCACTCAAGCACTTTCTCTCGCTTTGTCGGTAACTGGTTAGAAACCACTATGAGATACAACTTAATATCGGGTGCCTCGCGGCCTCGGCGCAGTATCACCTCTCTCATCATGCTGCCCTTAAGAGGATAGGTGGTGAATCGGCAAGATCCCAGAACAAACTCCTGCAGATCAGGCGCTTTAGTTAGAATCCTGGTAACCGCGGTAGTTATGGCATCGGAGGTGCTTATATTTCGCACCCCATTCTGCAGTTCCTTGAATCTCGCTTCTTGTGTTTGCGATGGGCTGCGCGGATCTCGTCGACTCATACTATGCTCCTTTGCCGATACAGGGATTCTACCTTGCTAAATGATTTAAATCAAGGTCTACCACTTTCTCCCTTCTTAGGCCATGTGAATAGGGTAACTGCTCGGAGCTTGCAGTAGCCAATAGAATCATTGTAGTATGGTAGTATAAAGAATCTGCGGTACATGTATCCTAGGTATGATGATGCAAGACAGTGACATCAAACGCATAAAAACCGCCCAATCCCTCTATAACAAGCCTGTGCTTGCGGTATACGATTGGCTCTTGCTCGGGCTGCACTGCCGCTTTATTTGGGGATGTCCTTCATATCACATGCTTGAGCTTTACAACCGGCATGTTTCTGCAAACCACTTGGATGTCGGCGTGGGAACAGGTTATTTTTTGGACCACTGCAAGTTTCCCGATGCCAGCCCCCGACTCGCGTTAATGGACCTGAATAGCAATTGCCTGGAAACATGCATGAAGCGCCTGGCACGGTACAGACCTGCGATATATCAGAGAAACGTTTTAGATCCGATTGATATTGATATCCCGGGTTTTGATTCGATAGGAATGATGAATCTGCTGCACTGCTTGCCCGGCAATATGAAGAGCAAAGGGGTGGTATTTAATAATCTTAAGGTTCTGCTGAAACCCGGCGGCGTTATTTTCGGTTCGACTTTCCTGTACGGTGGAGTCCAGAGAAACCCCCTGGCAACCCTTACCTTGTATCTAACCAATCGTTTTGGATTCATGACCAATATGGAAGATGACCTGGAAGGCCTGAAGGCAACTCTGGCCCGGCATTTTGCCGATAGCTCTGTTCAGGTAATAGGATGCGTTTGTCTTTTTGTAGCCTCTTAGGCTCAAC
>DAOUMT010000222.1:0-6575 GCA_034409195.1 Dehalococcoidia bacterium | reverse complement strand
TTTCATGGTTTAATAATAATAGGGATGGGGGCAGGGCGTATTTCCGCCCTGCCACCATCCCCTTTCAGCTTCACGCAATGTATGGCTAATGGAGGTCCATCACAGCGTCGATCTTGGCAGGCAATGTCCGATTCAAAATGAGGGATGGACCGACTATTGGCTTTATCTCAATGGTGAAGGTATCGTAAGTGGAGGGGCCGGGATTGAGTCTTGATAAATCAATCCTTATCACAGCCTGCTCATCCTGGTCTAGAGAATTGTCACCGTTGTTCTTGCCTATCCACGATACAGTCCACGGCAAGTCGGCAACATGCTGGTTATTATCAGTATAGCTGATTAGAGTAGCATGAGTGCTATTCCCATTGGTGTTTGGCGTCAGGTCGATGGCCTGCCCGCCCATAGTGTTGGTCAGCGTAACGGTCACCGCTGTCACCTTACCGCTGGTCGTGTTGCCATAGGCGAACACGTCCCCTTTGACCTCGAGAATGGCCCTGGTTTCCGCTAAGCCGGCGTAGATGGCCTCCTGTCCCTTCTGAGATGAGAATATACCTGCTGACAACACGGTGTAGGCGAACACAGACGCTACGACTACGAAGGCAATCAGAATGATCGCAGTCTCCAGGCCTGTGATGCCTCTTTCATCCCGTCGCAGGCTCTTTTTAAACATCTGTCCCTCCTTCTCAGTTCGGCAATGGCTTATTGCTCCACTGTATTTTTCAGTACTAATGCGATTACTGATTACTAATTTGTGACTTTTGCGAGCAATGTGATGCAAATCGGTATAAATGGTAGCAACTTGATACTATGCGGACAATCACCACGTAGTACTATGGGGAATAGGTAAAAAGTCATGACTGCAGCGAACCCCTTGCGGAGCGCCGCATCGGTCAGGTATAATTCCCTTTATTGAACATATACTAGTTTTGTTTCGGTGACATGCCATAGGGAAGCCGCTGAAACTCGGGAATTCGGGCTGACAGTTGATTTGTAAGCCCGGCGCTGCTGATGACAGAGATTAGACAAACTTCAAGCCCTCAGCGTACTTCACAAGAACGTGAGAACGCCATACGCCGCCGTCTCGGTATCCCTGACGATGCCAGAAAGGTGATTGTTTTCGCCGAATCCAGCCACTGGGACCCGAGCTGGATTCGCACCTCGGAGGAGTACTTCCAGAAATACGTGCGACAAAACCTCGATGATGCTGTAAGCGAGCTGCTGCGTGAGCCGCGCCGCATCTACTCCGCCGAGTGTATCTTCTTTCTGCGCATGTACTGGGATGCCCGGCCGGAGCAGCGCGACAATATACGAAAGCTGGTCAACGAAGGCCGCCTGCGTCTCACCAACAGCGGTGTGACCGCCGCCGACACTCTGGTCCCTGATACTGAGGCGCTTCTGCGTGACTTTTTAATCGGCCAGGAGTGGCTGCGGGCAAACGGCATGACTCAGGAGCCAATGCTGGCGTACTTTCCGGACAGCT
Organism: Dehalococcoidia bacterium; assembly: GCA_034409195.1. Lineage (GTDB taxonomy): Bacteria > Chloroflexota > Dehalococcoidia > SZUA-161 > SZUA-161 > JACWAE01. Next base: position 5,098 of record DAOUMT010000222.1, on the reverse strand, counting down.
TCGGACACTCTCCCTGCCTGCCATCACTTCTCAAAGCTGCCGGATTCAGCATGACCGCTATAACCCGTATCGATGGCATGATGTCGCCCAGCTCCTATCATGAGATGCTGAGGCAGTTTCCGCGGCCCGCCTCCACCGCAGAGCTATTGATGAAAAGGAAGCGCACCGTCGATTTTGTCTGGCGCGGCCCGGACGGAGCGGAGGTTTTGTGTCACTGGAACGCATTCACTTACGGTCAGGGCGACCTGATAGCCCACCGCGGAATCACCCGGGTATATGTCTTCCCGATGGCGTTCGGCGACCGCTCCGACTGGAACGTGAGACACAAAATAGAGAAATTCGCAAAAACGCTCGCGCCCTATAGTCTCACGCCCTATCTTTTCTGTCCCATGGGCGGAGATTTCGTGGGCCCGTTACCCGACCTCCTTTCTCTGCTGGATCACTACAACCACATGCATTATCCCAGGACTGGCCTCTGGGCAGTAAACGCCGGCCTCGACGACTACCTGGCTCTGGTCGACTGCCACCGTGACGTGCTCCCAGTCCTGGAAATTGATCCCAACCCATACTGGATGGGCTTTTATACTTCACGCCCCACGTTCAAAAAGAAGTGTCACGACCTCGTAAAGCGTTTGCTTCTGGCCGAGCGGCTGGCTCTGCTGCCGGATAATGGAGGGGACGGACAGGTCGCAGCAAAGGCTCTAGAAGATGCCTGGTGGTATGCTGCTGTTTCCAACCATCACGACTTCATCACCGGCACTACGCCTGACAGGGTGCTGGAAAGCGAACAAGTGCCGTGGCTGGATAAGGCAACAGAAGCTGCCGATGCAGCCATTACCCGTTTTTCACAGACTCCCTCAGTGGCAAAGCTGCGGCATTCCGCTATGAGAACACCGGCAGTGCCGGAATGGCGGGGGCAGGGCAGAACTATCGAGATAAAAACGCCGTATTATGTCGTGGAGCTTGATGAGGATGCAGGGGGCGCTATCTCACGCGCATGGAATCCGGCCACGCAGAAGCCTTTATTTGGGGTATCAAACGACCTCGTCAGCTACTATGACATGGGCGGGCTGTGGAGGATGGGACACGAATTCTGGGGGGGCAGATTCAAAGAGCTGCGACGGGCCAGCGAGCACCCAGCCCAGCTCAGGGTGCGCGAGCTGAAGGGAGGGCTGGAGGTTTCCTGCGACACCGAACTCGATGAGCAGACCATAAAGCGCTTACTGTGGTTCCGCAGCGACTCGCCTGTAATTAGACTCAGGGTCGAAGGTATGGCTGCCGAGCGTCGCACTGTGACGGTACGGTTCGACACCGGTATATCGGCAAGCCGTCTGGTCATGGATGCAGTGGGTGGTGTTGTGGTCCGGCCTCCGCAGAGAATATACAACCCAACATTCTGGCCGATACAGCACTTCCTGCATTTTCAGGATGATGCCAGCGGCAGCGGACTGGCGCTGTGCCTGGGCATGCCCGGCGCTGCGTCGTACCGGCGCGATGGGCTTCTGGAGGCGATTGCGCTGCGCAATGCTCCCTGTGAGAGAGCATACGGTTTTATTCCGCTCCTGGGACTGCCCGCGCAAGGGCATGAGCGGACAAACCATACCTTTGATTACGCTATATTGTTCACAGCCAACGGGGATTGGCATGATAACGGAATATTACAGGTTGCACGCAGTGTTTCTGACAATCCCTGGGATACGACCGGATATGCTGAGCTGCAGGCTCTTGCTGCATCCGCAGTGACGACCGATCGAGCCGAAGTCGTTGTTACAGCAGTGAAACCTGCCTCGCGCGGTGATGGGCTTATCGTGCGGCTGTCCACGCTCTCATATTTCGGTCAACCTGTGACCATAACGGCCCGGGACCGCAATCTGAAGGCAGCTTTCCTCTGTGATGCCCGAGAGCGCGACCTCGAACCGCTGCAAGTCAGCGGACAGACCGTCCGCCTCACAATGCCCGGCAGCATAGCTACCGTACGGCTTGTCGTTTGAAATTAAGCACCCTCATCCTTTGACAACCCTTCGACAAGCTCAGGACAAGTATTTCGACAGGACCGGGAGTGGCTCCCAAACCTGGGCAGGGGGACCTGCGTTTCGTAATACGGGGCAGGTTTGAGCAAATGCTCACAGGGTTTACGGCGTATTCAATACGCCTTAGACTCCCGGCAAGGGACTGTGCCCTGTGCAAGTTGCCCGGGGCGAGCTGCCGAAATTTTTATTCAGTTGTCGCACCGTGATCAGAATCACGATGGAAGATTCGCCGACAACGGAGTGGCGACTCTTCTCTTTCACCAGGCTCAACCGGAGCTGATGCTCCATCACCCATGAAAGAACGCTAGGGTAAACAACGGTACCGCGATTTCTTTTAGCACGCCGCCGATAGCAAGTGCCAGAATTTTCCTGTGGACGGCGTCCATCCCTGGTCTCGATAACCAGGTTCAGAAGCCTTATGTTTTGACTCCTGATGGATTTGCGCACGAAATACAGTAGCACTAATGTTCTATTTTGTCAATAGGAAAATGTCGCAGGGGGCTACTGTAGGCTCATGTTGGAATAAAAAAGCACGAGAGATTGTCGCGGCCTCCTTCGGATGGCCTCGCAATGGCGGGTGGATAAATCCCCCCACCCCTCTTTACGAAGGGGGGATTTGGCCGTTCGTAGTGAGCACTTCGGCTTGGCTCAGGACAGGCTTGTCGAACCATGAACAGGGAGAAGGCCATTTTCAAATCAATGATATATCGCGGGTTTGAAAATTTGGCAGTTGTCCAGGGCTATACAGGCCTCAATGACGGGAATGCCCTCGTGATTGAACGTATTTCTCTATCCTGTCCAGGCCTTCATGTATGTTGTCTATGGAGTTTGCGTAGGTAAACCTGAGATACCCCTCTCCGTTACTGCCGAAATCGATTCCGGGCGTAACCCCCACATGGGCTCTCTCCAGAATATCGAAGGCCAGCTTGTATGAGTCCTTGGGGAGATGTTTGGCGTTTGCGAATACATAGAAGGCGCCCGTAGGCTCAACGGTGATGCCGAAGCCTATCTCTCTAAGTCGCTTGACCATGTACTTTCTGCGCTCATTGTAGATATTCTTCATGCGCGCCACATCCTGCCCTGCCTGCTCCAGAGCGGCGATACCGGCCATTTGAACGATAGAGTTGGCGGAAATGAGGAGATTCTGCTGAAGGCTCTGGATGGCCCGAATGAACGGTTTGGGCGCAATCAGGTAACCCAGTCTGAAGCCTGTCATGGCGTACAGCTTGGAAAAGCCGTTCAAAACAAAAGCATTGTCTGTGAACTCCAGTATGGAATGCTCTTTGCCCTCATAGACGAGGCCGTGATAGATTTCGTCGGAGACTATATACTGCGGCAGCTCAGCGATAGACCTCATGACCTGTTCGGAAAGGAGATTGCCGGTCGGGTTCGAGGGAGAGTTGATAACTATTGTCTTGGTCTTCCTGGTGATTTTGCTTTTTATGGCCTCGAGCCTGTATTGAAAACCGTCCTCTTCGTTCACGGGAACATTCACCGGAACACCGTCCACAAACCTGATGAAGTTGGGATAGCATGAGTAGTGGGGATCGGAAATAATGGCCTCATCGTTCGGGTCAAGTATGGCTGCAAATATGAGGAGCATGGCGGGTGAAGTACCGGAAGTCACTACAATCTGGTCCGGGGATATCGTTACGCCATATTTCTCAAGATAATGCCTGCAGATAGCTTCTCTGAGCTCCAATTTACCCAGGCTGTGGGTGTAGTGAGTCTCCCCCATGTCTAGCGCCTTGCGTACAGCCTCTTTGATACATTCCGGCGTATCGAAATCCGGCTCACCGACCTCGAGATGGATTATATGAGTGCCCTCCAGCTCCATAGCCTGAGCCCGTTCCATCACATCCATGGCCAGAAAGGGTGTAACCAGTTTCGCCCGTTTAGCAATCATTTCAGGCTCCTTCCCGAATCCGAATGGTGTATGAACAGTGCAATATGGTCGTGGAGCAAGATATACCGCTGCAGTGATTATAAACTTGTTTGGGAGGGATGAGAAGAAATGTGTTAGCCTGGATTCAAAGCCGGAGAGGGCAGGGCATTAACGGAGTCGCATGTCTTGCTGATGAGTATGGCTGCTATAACAAGATTTGCCAGCCCCGTAATAAAACCAACAAACGGTATGATACTGGCGACATACAGGATGCAGAATGCCAGGAACAAACCCTCGGGCAATCTCCGGGCCGGATTTACGTTATTTCTTGCCAGATATTTATTAAAGTCTACGGCAAATCCCCAGACGGCCTGAAATATCCAGTAGAAATTAAAAAGCGGGATGAACAGGAATCCCAGAGCCTTGCAGGGACCTGACCGCACCTGGCCGTCCTGTATGGAGGCCCACGCTTTGTAGATAAAGATAGATACCACCACAGCTACATAGATAGATATGGGAACAATAATCAAATATAAAATAAACCACCATGCTGGTAATTCGTAATCATAATTATACGAATCGTAATATGTCCAGTCCCAATATCTCCATAAATAAAACGTGAACGCCCATCCGGTAATCCAGGTTACAATGGTGGCACCGAGGTAAGAGCCCAGATAGAAAGCCTTCGGTAACCTTTGTGTTTGCATGTCCACCTCTTCATATACGGCGTATTGACCTTTGAATCCAATCGGTCAATCTTACTGACGAGATTCTACTACGATTTACATATTATAGCAAGCTGCTCCGACCTACGATGATTAAGCATTAACGGTCTATTTTCAAAAAGCGAGATTCTTCCCCTTCACCAGTTCAGGGTCAGAAAGACATGGTCCTAATTTTTAATGTAAACGTGAGAGGTGGAAAGTCCTGGAAAGGTTCTCGAGGTCATTTAGAATATAGACAAATGCCATCCAGCCCCATTCTCCCCAGCGCTCCCGGAGCGCACTGGTAACAGCATCAACATCCTGTCTCGGGTTCTGGGGAGTTCGTCCCAGGACTATTTCGCTCATGATTATCACGCTCCATACGTCGATAGGCACCGAACTCCGGCCGAAAATTATACCTGCTGAATACCTCCCGATTCCGGGTATCCCCGTCAGGCGCTTGAGAGCTTCCTCTTCGG
>DAOUMT010000221.1:0-3347 GCA_034409195.1 Dehalococcoidia bacterium | reverse complement strand
GCCCATAAAAAGCTACGTTGCCCCTTACAATGAGAGGATGATCCGTGAGGCGATATTGAGAGAGCTGGAACGTAATGGACAGGTGTTCTTCGTCCATAATCGCGTGCAGAGGATAGGCTGGGTAGCCAGAGAGCTGGAAAAGCTGGTGCCTGAAGCCAGAATAGGCATCGCCCACGGGCAGATGCCCGAGGAGGCGCTGGAATCGGTAATGCTGGACTTCACGCAGGGCAAAATAGATGTGCTGGTGTGCACCACCATCATCGAATCCGGCCTTGACCTGCCCAATGTCAATACCCTCATCGTGGACGATGCAGATAAATTCGGGCTGACGCAGCTCTATCAGCTTCGGGGCAGGGTAGGCCGGGGTTCGAATCGCGCCTATGCTTATTTCTTCTATGATAAGGGCAAACAGCTTACCGATACCGCGGAGAAGCGGCTCAGGACTATATTCGAGGCCAGCGAACTGGGGGCCGGTTTCCGCATCGCTATGAAAGACCTCGAGATACGCGGCGCAGGCAACTTGCTGGGGCCGGAGCAGAGCGGACATATCGGCGCAGTCGGCTTCGAACTCTATAACCAGATGCTGGCGGAAGCCGTGCAGGAACTGAGAGAAGGGACTAAACCTAAAATCACCCCGCTCCCTTCTACTACCACCGTCGATCTCCCGCTGACTGCCCTAATTCCAGAGGAATACGTGCCCGACCTGAGCACGCGGCTTTCCTTGTATCTGCGATTGGCCAAAGTAAGCTTGCCCGGTGAGCTTGATGAGCTTGAGAACGAGTTAGGAGACAGGTTTGGGCCTCTTCCTCAAGAGGTCAAAGACCTGCTCTACATGGTGAGGCTGAAATTGCTGGGCAGCATGTCCGGCATCGAGTCTATCTGCTCTGAAGATGGGCAAGTAGTGCTGTCACTGGGTGCAGCCGCCAAATTTGACCGTCCGTCACTGCAGCGTTACTTCGGCGGCAAATTGAGAATAGGCACAAGCCAACTCCGTTTGGGTATGGGAACCGATGAAGAGTGGAAAGAGGTACTCGAGCAGGTATTGAAGGTAATGGCCCAAGCTAAAGATAGTTTACAATCTCACTCAGACTTCGAATTCTCGGGCAGTCGTTGATATCCTCCCAAAAACCATCCCGATCGAGAAGCAAGGGATTGATGCCTACACCTCTAGCCCCCACCACATCCGAATGATACTGGTCACCTACATGGATAGCTTCGGAAGCCACCACACCGGCGCGCTCAAGAGCAGTAAGAAACATCGGAGGGTGAGGCTTCTCCGCTCCTATCTCAAACGAGGTTAAGGCAAAATCTACATAAGGAGTAAGGCCGAGCTCGTTACAATCGCCGTCCAACCCCCTGCTCAAATTGGAGACCAACCCCAGCACCATACTTCGCTCTTTAAGGACGCCCAGTATGGGAAGCACATCATCGAACAAGACAAGCTTGCGGTCAAGCTTACGCGCCCTGATGAATATGCGTAGCGCCAGTTCCTTAGTAACCTCGACACCCGCTGCCTTCAGGATTGTGGATTCGTAACCAGACCAGAAGGCCTGCTCTTCCGCTTGAGGACGTTTATGAACCGGTGAACGGGCATTCTCCCGACTCATGAAGTCATCGGCGTGCCAGTAGCCCCGGGGTATTGCTTTACGATCGAGCTTTATGCCGAACTCGCGGCAGGCAGTGACCTGAAGCTCTTCCCGCGGAGGGGAGAATGAGATAAGCGTATTATAAAAATCGAAAAAAACTGCCTTAATCATCTTATGTGTGCGTACTTCCGAATTGTGGTACAATGTCCACGGACTCAGTTTATCACAAGCTAAATAAAGGTTGCAAAAAGACAGCGTAAGTTAATGCTAAGCCTTGTTTCTCCTTTTCGAAGACCAAAATGGAGTGTGAGGTTAGCTTCAGACTATGCTAAAAGCAACGCGCATATTTTTGCTCTTGCTCTGTATGCTGGCTGCGGCTTTAGCCATAGCCGGCTCCGTATCAGCATCCTCTTCACCAGAGGTTGACGTACTACATCTAGATGGTGATATTGTCCCCGCAGTTGCCAGCTACATCGACCGCGGGATCAGTCTCGCGGAGGATCACCAAGCGGCGGCGGTAATCATCGACCTGAGCACCCCGGGCGGCCTGCTCTCCACAACAGAGGACATAGTTGATAGAATCCTGGACGCTAAGGTGCCGGTAGTAGTTTATGTCGACCGCTGGGCAGGCTCAGCGGGCACGTTTATCACCCTGGCAGCTCATGTAGCGGCTATGGCTCCGGGGAGCCGCATAGGTGCAGCCAGCCCGGTATCCACAGAGGGAGAGCTCCCTGCGACTTTGCAGAAGAAACTAACCCAGGACACGGCCGCCAGGATCAGAAGCCTGGCCGATTTGCGCGGCCGCAATCAAGCAGCAGCAGAAGCTACAGTGGTGGAAGCACTTTCCTTTACCGACCAGGAGGCGCTGGGACTTGCGCCCATCCCCGAGCAAGATCAAACACTGCTGGGGCTCGCAACCCCCTACCTTGATCCTCCTCTTGTCGATATAGGAGCCGAGGACATCGATTCACTGATTGCCCAGCTTAACGGCATGAAAGTTCAAGTAGCAGGCCAGGAAGTGACTATCGATACCCAGGGCTACTTCAAGAACGATGGAGGTATGAGCACTATTGAGAAGTTCCTTCAGGGGATCAGTAACCCCGACATTGCCTATATCCTGCTTTCTTTGGCCGTAACGGCGTTAATCCTCGAATTTATCCATCCTGGAGCCATACTTCCCGGGGTGGTTGGCGCTATAGCCCTCATCCTGGCTTTTTATTCCCTGGCTGTGCTAGAAGCCTCCTGGGCAGGAGTATTTTTCATCATACTCGCCTTTATCTTGTTCATACTTGAGGCATTCGTCACCAGCTTCGGTATGCTTACTGTAGGCGGTATAGCCTCACTGGTTATGGGGTCTCTAATCTTATTTGGGGGAGGGCCATCATTGTTCCAGCTTCATATAAACTGGTGGGTCATCGCATTAATCGTAATAGCGGTTACCGCTGTCTTCGTCTTCTTTATCGGAGCCATTATTCGCTCTCAGCGACGCAGGCCCGCGACAGGTAAAGAAGGACTGGTTGGCAAAGTAGCGCTGGCCAACACAATGCTCGATCCGACAGGGATGGTTTATGTTGAAGGCGAGCTATGGACAGCGACGTCAGAAGTGGGTAGAATCGAGGCCGGTGAGGAGGTGGTAATAACCAAGGTCGAAGGGCTAAAACTCAAAGTCACTAAAAAACAGCAAGGAGGTTAGATATGGCAGGGGCTATCATAGGGATCATTGTTTTCGTGTTCGTGGTACTCGTAGTAGCTTCGGCGTCA
>DAOUMT010000220.1:0-13506 GCA_034409195.1 Dehalococcoidia bacterium | reverse complement strand
CTACAGTGCAAAACCTGCAGCCTCCATAAGGGGCGAGTTTCTCGTTGTAACAGAGGGTCGGGATATCTATGCCAGCAGATTTGGCTGCCTCAAGGATGGTCTTTCCTTCCTCGGCCTCGACCTCTTTGCCATCTATGGTCAATTTTATGGTCTTCATTCCTGTTTCCCTTTCTTACGCACAACCTCGGTGCCTGGAGGAACAGCCGCCGGCACAGGCTCACCTGAGATTTTTACCACGGCGGAGAAACGCTGCGGGCAGACCTCGAAGCAGGTGCCGCATTTGGTGCACTTGGCCTGGTCGATTATATGAACGATATTCTTGCCGCCGCTGATGGCCTCCACCGGGCAGTTTCTGAGACAAATCTGGCAGGCCGTGCACTTGTTGGGGTCTATGTAGAAAGAAACGAGCGCTTTACAGACCCCGGCAGGGCAGCGCTTCTGCTCGATATGGGCTTTGTACTCATCGCGGAAATACTGGACGGTGCTGAGGACCGGATTAGGCGCTGTCTGGCCCAGAGCGCACAGGGAGGCGTCTCTGGTTGTCTCGCATATCTCCTCCAGAAGCTCGACGTCGCCCGGCTCGCCTTTCCCTTCGCAAATCCTGTTCAGTATCTGGACCATCTGGTCTATGCCCTGGCGGCAGGGCACACACTTGCCGCAGGACTCGTCGGAAAGAAAATTGAGAAAATACCTGGCCACGTCCACCATGCAGGTATCCTCATCCATCACAATCATGCCGCCCGATCCCATCATGGAGCCGACCTTGGTGAGCTCATCGAAGTCCACGGGCAGGTCGATGAGGTTTTCCGGGAGGCAGCCGCCGGAAGGCCCACCTGTCTGTACTGCCTTGAATTTCTTGTCTTTGCGAATACCGCCGCCTATTTTGTAGATGATATCCCTGAGGCTCATCCCCATGGGCACTTCTACCAGGCCGGTGTTATTTACCTTGCCCACCAGGGAGAATATCTTTGTGCCTTTGCTGCCTTTGGTTCCGATGCCGCTGAACCAATCGGCGCCCTTATTGATTATCAGTGGTACTGTAGCCCAGGTCTCCACATTGTTAAGGTTGCTTGGTCTCTCCCATATGCCGCTCACTGCGGTACGGATATACTTGGGACGGGGCTCTCCCACCTTCCCTTCAATAGCGGTCATCAGGGCGCTGGACTCGCCTGAAACGAACGCCCCGGCGCCGCGATGTATCTTGACATCGAAATCGAAGCCTGAGCCAAGGATGTTCTTACCCAGTAGGCCATACCTTCTGGCCTGCTCCAGGGCTATGGACACGTTCTCTACTGCAAGCGGATATTCCTGCCGCACGTAAATGAAACCTTCGTGAGAGCCGATGGCATAAGCTCCGATGATAAGGCCCTCTAGTACGCTGTGAGGATTGCCCTCCAGCAGGCTTCTGTCCATAAAGGCGCCCGGGTCGCCCTCGTCTGCATTGACGATGACATATTTAATATCGCCGGGGGCATTGCGAGTGGTCTCCCATTTCACGCCTGCAGGGAAGCCACCGCCGCCTCTGCCTCTTAGGTTCGATTTCTTTACCTCGGCAAGCACTTGCTCCGGGCTCATCTTGAAAAAAGCCTTAGCCAGGGCAGAGTAACCGCCCAGTGCTATATAATCGTCGATGCTCTTCGGGTCGATACGAGTATTGTTGCCAAAGACAATCCGGCTCTGGAATTTGTAGAAAGGTATGTCCTTCTCATTCGCTATTGTCTTCCCGGCGCTGTCCTTATAGAGCAGCCGCTCTACCGATTGCTTGTCCATAAGTGTTTTGGAGACGACTTCCGGAACATCATTTGGCTTCACGCCAAGATAGCAAGTGCCCTCCGGGAACATTACCACGACAGGGCCTCGTTCGCAGAATCCATGACATCCTGTCCTGCGTACGTCGACTTTGCTTTTAAGGTCATTCTTTGAGATTTCCTTTACGAACGCCTCGGAGACCTTGTCAGAGCCAAGGGCATGGCAGCCAGTCCCTGAGCAAATAGTAACGCAGGGCTTGTTCGGGTCCCTTTGAGATAGTATCTGTTGTCTCTTTTCTTCCAGGTCAGCAGGTGACCTCAGCTTGGCCATGATATATCTTCCTTTCAAACCTTGCTAGTCGCAGGCAGCGACCAGTTCTTCAATCTGTTTCGAGGATGGGTTGCTGTGGTACTCTCCGTCGACTACCACCACGGGCCCCAGAGCGCAGCAGCCAAGGCAGTTCACGGTTTCCAGCGTGAACTGCTGGTCCTTGCTGGTTTCCTCCGGTTTGAGCTTGAGTGTGTCCTCAACCCTGTCCAGAAGCCGTGGAGAGCCGCGCACATGACAGGCAGTCCCCATACATACGGTGAAAAGGTGACGGCCCTGTGGGATCAAACTGAAGGCTTTGTAGAAAGTGGCTACGCGGTAGACCTGACTTAACGGTACGCCCAGCTTCTTGCTGACGAGCATCAGGGTTTCCCCTGGCAGCCAGCGGTTCTCTTTTTGTATCTCCAACAGTATCTGAATTAAAGCGGATTTATCGCTATTGTATTTATCTATGATTTTATCGATGCTGTTCGTTTCCAGTTCCTGAGTTCCTATTTTCGTTGTACTTGGGGCGGCATTTTGACCTCTGTTTTTCACCTTACCCTTTGCAGGTTTAACATTGCCCCTTGCCATTTCTTGCTCCTTTCTGCTCCATGAACTAGTTTAATTCATTTCGATTTTGAATTCAAGGCGAGGCGCAAAGCCTCTCTGCACTCTCTGATTTTACTGTTTTGCTAGCTTCTTTAAAGAAAGAAACTCTTTGGAAACGCATTTCAACCCCCTAAATCCCCCATTCTTGGGGGACTTGGAGATTGGGGGATACCCCCCAATCTCCCGTCAAAGGGGCTTCGCCCCTCTGAACTCTCCATCGTAAAGTATTTTAGCGACATTCTGAGGATACTTTTTGGGAACACATACCTATGTGTTAGAATACGGTATACTCTCGTTTATCAGCTTGGTGGAGGCACGAAAGGAGCGGAGTATGGCGCAGGTATTTTTCTTTAGCTATAAGGGAGATGAAAGCCCTCTGACCGGTCTTAAACATCTGTTCGAAAGGTCAGCATTTGCAGGCATGTTACCCAGAGACGAGTCCGTCGCCATCAAGCTACACATGGGGGAGAAAGGCAATATCAGGCACATCAGGCCGGTTTTTGTGCGCCAGGTAGTAGACATAATAATAGCAAAGGGAGGGAAACCATTCCTGACTGATACTGTGGCTAATTATCCTGGCAGCAGGGAAAGCAAGGCGAAGTACCTGGACACCGCCGCCAGGAACGGCTTCGTTGAGGCTACCGTGAACGCTCCGGTGGTGATAACTGACGATGACGATGAGCTAAGAACGATACCGATCAAGGATGCAATAGAAGGCTGTAAGCTGAAGGAGATAAAGGTATCTTCTTTAGTGCTCAAGCAGCCGTTTCTGGTGGTGCTATCGCATGTGAAAGGGCACGAGCTTGCCGGGTTCGGCGGCGCATTGAAAAATCTGGGGATGGGTTGCGTGTCTACGGAGAGCAAGAGAGCGCAGCACTATGTGAACATGCCTATATTTGCCGAAGAGAAGGAGTGTAATGCCTGCGGCAAATGCGTAGATGCCTGTCCTACCAAGGCTATAACGTTAGTGGACGAAAAGCCGCAGAGGGCAGCAACGGAGTGCATATATTGCGGCACCTGTCATTTCAAGTGCCCCTCAGAATGCTGGATCTGGCCTCCCGGGTCGAAAGAGAAACTTCAGGTCTATCTGGGACATGCAGCCAGCGCGGTACTCTCAGGATACAAAGGCAAGGTCGTTTTCGTGAATTTCATCCAGGACGTTGTTCCCTATTGCGACTGTGCCGCGCCTTCGGGGAATCCTGTAGTCCAGGATGTGGGGATTGCACTGTCGTTTGACCCGGTATCCGTCGACAGAGCCTCGCTGGATTTGATTGACAAGTCACCGATTATCCCCGGTGCCACTTCGATGAAGCCGCCTGATATCCTGGGTAAGATGCACCATACGAACAGCCTGATTCAGCTCGAGACGGCGGAGAAACTGGAGGCCGGAAGTATGAAGTATAAGCTGGTGCTGGTGTAGCAAGATGATCAACGCTTGCTCGATGTTTAAAGCATCTGGCTTAGGCACACCTTAATTTACGTAGAATGATGGGAGCACGATTGCAAGCCATTATTATTAAATTGCTTTATACGTCGGATAATTGTGGCACCGTAGTAAGGTTAACCGTCAATTACACTACAAAGCGTGTTGATGAGGTGGTGCGATACAAACATGAGGGAAAGAAGAATTAGGATACCCAATCTAGATATGTATCATGTATCTAATAGCTCATCACATAATCGCTGAAATTAAGGCCTTAATTCATCTAGTTTCCTGATAATGGCGATGTACGCTTCATTTGCTTTTTCCGCTTCGCTCGCGTTTAACACTCCACATTCAATGACATTCAAGTAGATTTCTGAAAGTATTTTCCAGTTATCAGCTATCTCGCTAGCCTTGAGTATTTGAATCGAATTCCATGCCTCTCCGCTTATATCCTGAAATCCCGAAACCTTACTTTCCGCTTGTTCTTTGGTAAAAATCAATGGCGAACCCTGTGCGATGCTAAGTTTATAATGTACGTAGTTATTCATTAGCCCCGCTGCTTCCTCGATCGTGCTTAACCTTTTATGAATGGATTCTCGCTTCACATGTCTTTTCTCGTCTTCTAACGCGAATTTCCTTTGTCTTTCGGTCACTTTAGTTTGAATTAAATACGCAATTGTTGCACTCACTATTACGCCTGTGAGTGTGCCGGCTGCAGTGATAATGGCATCTGTTTGCATTGCAACCTCAAAATTCTTTAACGAATGAGGTTTTTGATCGGCATTGTGACATGCTCGTCTGGTGACTCTAGACGTCGCTACTTAGTTCTAAATTCTCGAATATAGTGTGGATACTGTCCGGCTCAAGAGCCCACCTATAGGCAGGATGTATTTCCCAATGAAATCCGAAATCTGCAAACTGAGCAGAAAGATATTGGTTCTCTTCAAAATATTTCCTTACAATACCCTCGGAAGTATCTTTCCTCGCTGTTAGAAAGTTGACTTTATAGAGGAAAGTAATTAAATCTTTAGGTGTGGCCTGTTTCCCATTTCGGAATAGAAATTTCCCTCGTTCGCAAATATTGTCGATCTTCTGGAGCAATTCGTCGGTTTTATATACATACCCTTCCCTTGCAGTTCTCTCTTTTCTGCTTGGTTTCATATTCATAAGCAGTCTCTCAATGTCAGGTAATTCGGAACGATATTCATTGATGGTATCCTGAAGTCTACCCTGTGAATATTCCTCAAAAATAGCGCTGAAATGCTTGGTGGTGATTATTTCTTGACGATAGATTCTAGCTTGCCTTGCCGCTAAGGTGCACAATTTCACTAAATCACGAGGTCTTTTTCTAATTAATGACATGATAACACGATGCATTGGCGCATTTAGCCACTTACCTTCACCATGAAATCTGTCTTCCATTACAGGCTTTAAAAATAGAGACAAGTCTCTAGGAGTCATTTCCAATAGTTGCTTCTCTTGAACATTGCGTCCGAAAAATGTCTCGATTCTCTTTGCAAGCATAGCGAAAATCTCATGGTTTGTCCATTTAAGCCATATAACGGATCCCTCTATTTTATCAGTCGATTCATCTGATGTACGAACTAGAAAATATACATCCGAACGTAATCCAATTCTTATACTAATTCCAGGATTTTCTTTAGAAATGTCCCTCACGGCATTCAGCATTGCGGAAATTGAAGATATGTCTTCTTTTCGCCCTTGCCAACCTCTATCTAAATCGTCAATGTATACATTAATTCTTGGGTTAGCAAGGAATTTTGCCCTAACTTGTTGTTGTTTCAAATTACGGCTTGTTGGTGGAGCTGATGAATTTAGTAGTTCTAATTTCAGAAAATCCAGTATCTGACCACTTCTGACTTCTTTTGCTAAGTCAGATGGATTCCCTCCCAACTCTGCTAAAGCTTTTCTAACAATCAAAAAAGTTAACCCATTTTTCCAGTCACGTATTAGTTTCAAGAAATCACGGTTGTATATGTCCAGTTCTACAATATCATCTGGCCTAAGAAGCAACGCAATGTTGTTGTCATCCCGGTCTTCTCCAATAGCTACAGCGAACATTGCTGACTTACCGATTCCCTTGTGACCTACGAGGACACGAAGTTGTCGACTACCCACGATTTGGTCATAGACATCTCTTCTGAAATAGTACTCTTTTAAACGTTCCGGATCTTCATCTTCGGCTGCTTCATGGCCAAACAGACGTTGAATCTGACGTTCGGTGAACTCCAACTTTTCCATAATTAGTTCTCCTTTATAGCTTTAGTGCAAGCGTTAGATAGTTCATGTCAAGCATTCTTATCAGGAGTTATCGTCAGATCTTTCGTTCGGGTAGGTAAATCTTTTCAGTGTATTCTAATGAGGCATATCGGGCTTGTCAATTATAACTTATGATGGCTTTATTTCTACCATCACAAAATTATTGTAGGGAACAGGCTGGGTAACTTTGTGACTGATTGTCCACTAGTAGATAACCTGCTCGTCTGTCAGTTGCTTTATCTCCCTGGTGGGGATTCCCAAAAGCTCGCCGAAAACGTACTCGTTATTCTCGCCCATCACGGGAGATGCTTTGGTAATTTCAGCCGGTGTCTCAGATAGCTTCCAGGGAGCCCCCAGTACAATCTGCTTCCCCATCACAGGATGCTCGACTTCTACAGCCAGTTTACGTTCTTTGAAATGTGGGTCGCTGAATATCTCCTGGTTGCTCAGAGAAGGGAAGGCGGCAACGCCGGCTTTTTGCAGCATCTCGGTCACTTCATAGTGAGTGTGATTGACTGTCCACTCTGTGACCAGCCTGTCCAGCTCTTCCTGGTTCTGCCAGCGGCTGCTTGCATCTGAGAATTTCCGGTCACGAGCCCAGTCGGGATTTCCTATAGCCTGGCAAAAGGCCTGCCATTCCTCCTCTGTGGAAACTGCAATGCTGACCCAGTTGTCGTCACCCCGGCATCGATAGCAATTATGGGGAGCCATAATGTCATCGTGATTCCCTCTGCGTGACCGTACTCTGCCGTTCATAATGTAGTCCATCAGCGCATCGCCTGTGAACATGGCAAGGCTCTCCACAGAGGAGAGGTCTATGTGCTGTCCCTGGCCGGTGTTCTGTCGGTGATTCAATGCAGCAAGGATAGCGAAAGCTCCGGTTGTGGCACTCATAAGGTCGGTGGAGCCGGTCATCGGGTTGGGCGGGCCGTCGCTGTAACCGGTTAAATTGGTCAGCCCGCTGTAGGAGGTGAAACTGGGAGCATAGCCGCCGTAGCGCCGCATTGGCCCCTCGGCCCCGAAGGAAGAGGACGATAGCATGATGATGTCAGGTTTGACCTCTTTAAGTGCCTCGTAGTCTAGGCCCAAGTCATCCATAGCGCCCGGTCTCATATTTTGAGTTACCACGTCGCTTATCTGGATAATCTTTTTTGCCAGTTCTACCGCTTTGGGCTGCTTGAGGTTCAGCTTAATCGATAGTTTGTTGAGATTGATACTGTTAAAGACGGGCGAGTGGTCCACTCCTTCAAATACATGTCCCATAGTGAAGGTCATCGTTCTAGACGGGTCTGCTCGGGCCATGCTCTCTATCTTGATGACCTCTGCGCCTAGAATTGCCAGCAGGCCGGTGGCATAAGCGCCCGCCCACAGCCAACTGAAATCGGCTATTCTCACTCCTTTTAAAGCTGCCTTTTTCATCTCACTTCCTATATAATCCCGGATTCCTTCAGCTTCACCAGCTCTTCTTTGCTGTACCCCAGCTGTCCGCAGTATATAGCCTCGTTATGTTCGCCGAGCAAAGGTGCACGTTCGATTCTCGAAGGAGTCTTCGAGAATTTGTAGGGGGCTGTGGGATATTTTAGCTTACCTGCGCTTGGGTGATTCACTTCAGCGAAGAAACCACGACACTCCAGCTGGGGAGATTTAACTAAGTCTTCTGAAGTATTGACTGGAACACCTGAAATAGCGTTTGCCTGCAGTTTATGGAAAAGCTCCTCTTTCTTCTGCGTCTTCGCCCATTCCCGAATACGCGGGTTTATCTCATCGGCGTATAGATGACGGTTCAACCACTTATCGAATCTCTCATCTTGAGCCCACTGCGGATTTCCCATGAGCTTTACCAGGTCTCGCCACTCACGGTCAGACAAGACGGATATCATAATATAGCCATCCTGGCATTCTATAGGTATCGGCGTCAATATCAGGCGGTGCAGCCTGTCGCGAACTATCCCGTTATTGACGTACATTGCAATCTCCAGTAAAACCATGGTCATCAGCACATCCTGCTTCGAGACGTCTATGTGTTGCCCTACGCCGGTTTCTCTCATGTTGTATGTCGCAGCTAACGTGGCTATGGCTGAACTGAGACCGCAAACGCAATCTCCTACCAGCCCGCCTGCTTTAACAGGTTCCCTGGTGAGGTTGGGAGACTGGGTGGGCAGGAGGTAACCTTCGCCGCCAGCGTGATACAGGTTCATTTCATGGGCTTTATAGTCGCAGTAAGGGCCTGTCTGCCCGAATGGTGTGATGGAGGTCATGACCAGGCGTGGATTGACTTTCTTTAGCTCCCGGTAGGTCAATCCCAGTTCTTTCATTACCCTTGGTGGGTTATCCTCTACCAAGATATCAGCTTGTTTAATTAGCTGTCTAAGGATATCTTTGCCTTTGCTTGTGCCGATATCCAAGGTAATACTTGATTTATTGGTGTTGAGGTAAAGAAAAAGCCCGCTTCGCTCTGGATGGGGGATATCACTAGGGAAGGGGCCTCTTTGCCTGGCCTTATCGCCTATGCCGGGCTGCTCAATCTTTATGACCTCGGCACCGAGGTCAGCGAGAAGCTTGGTGCAATATGGTCCGCTGACAAGGTTACAGAGTTCCAGGACTTTTAGGTGGCTTAAAGCCTTATCGGGCATGTCGAATAGTCATTTTCTGCGGGCAAATTTTGGCGAGAACCAAAAAAGTTTTGGCTCTCGCCGCCGCCCGATAACATATTTTAACACATTCGGAACTTGTTGAACAGGTGATTTCGCCTACTCTATAACTTTTTCCTTGAGCAGACGCTCGATTTGTGTGTTGCTGTAACCGAGGATATTGCTCAATATTTCCCTGGTGTGCTCTCCCCAGAGGGGCGGCCTTGCTTTCACTTCGGCCGGGGTCTCCGAGAACTTGAAGGGGGTATTCAGCATCTTGATTTTACCCAGCTTGGGGTGCTGCATCTCTACCAGCACCTTGCGATGCTGAAAATGTGCGTCCGAAAACAACTCCTCGAAGTTATAAACAGGGGTGACGCCGATATCTGCCTCATCCAGCAACTTAACCCATTCATCTCTGTTCTTGGTGGAGAAAACCTCAGAAAATGCCTGGTAAATTTCCCTCTGCTTATTGATACTGTCGAGCTGGTGGGGGATAAAATCCTCTCTGCCTACAATCTTACAGAGTTTTTCCCACAGCCAGGGCTCAGCGCAGCCCACTGTGAAGTACTTGCCATCTCCGGCTTTATAGGTATTCATGCAGGCCATGTCGCTCCCTGTAGCAGATTCTGCGCGCTCGGGTAATTTACCGTCCAAGAGATATGACTGCCCGTCTATCCAGTGGTAGAAAATGGTGCCATCGGTGATGGATACATCAATGAATTGTCCCTTGCCATTCTTCTCCCTGGCAAATAATGCAGAGATTATAGTGATAACAGCGTGCGTGACTCCGCCCAGAAGGTCAGCAATAGAGGGTGACTGGAGATAAACCGGCGGGCCATTCCTGGAGCCAGTAAGTCCCAACACACCTGATATTGCGGCAAAGTTAATCTCATGTCCGGTCCGTTGGGCGTAAGGCCCATCCTGCCCGTATCCCGTAATAGAGCAATAGATGAGATGTGGATTGAGCTTCCTCACTGACTCATAGTCCATGCCGCGTCGCTTGAGCACACCGGGGCGGTTGGCTTCGATGATAACATCCATCTTTTCTACTAAACTGTAAAATATTTTCTTGCCTTCGTCCTTTTTCAGATTCAGGACGATACATTTCTTGTTGCGGTTGTGTGCTATATACAGCGGCCCAACATCGTCAGCAACCACATCCAGAGTTTGTCCGGCGGTTCTGGGCATTTCCACGACGATCACTTCGGCACCGAGATCGGCCAGTATCATGGAAGTGTACCTGCTCGGCCCATATTTAGACAGGTCCAATACCTTTACTCCTGCAAGAGGACCCATACTTTCACCACCTGTTAAAGATGCCGTTAGTATATCATTCTGCCTCGAACGAGGGCAAGCGTCTGCACGTCTGCCTGACCCAAGAGCGTCTCTCGCCCCTCCACTGCTCTTGACAGCGCC
The DNA here is from genome assembly GCA_034409195.1 of Dehalococcoidia bacterium. Taxonomy (GTDB): domain Bacteria; phylum Chloroflexota; class Dehalococcoidia; order SZUA-161; family SZUA-161; genus JACWAE01. The sequence goes on along the minus strand of DAOUMT010000220.1, from coordinate 3,084 downwards.
CCGTGTTAGTGATATAAAAAATAGCTAAAATATGTAATATGATTCATGAACGCTGGCACATGTATCAGTGACAGGGAGCCGGATAGGCTTTAAGGCAAAAATATCAGTGGATGTCAGAGTCCAGGAAGGTTAACGCCGAGCAGGCAGGCACAGCTAACATGTACCTCTTTGAATGGCCCCTTATTACCCCGAGCTGCAGGATTTGCTTATACCCACGACTTTATGGTATCGTTTCTCTGTTTCTGAGCCGTGTGCCATAATAATTGGAAGGCGGATAGGCAATGACTGAGAGGTTGAGATTCGCTGTTATAGGCTGCGGCAGGATGGGGATGCGGAGGATGAAATCTATCACAAGTCACTCGGAAACGGAGCTTGTGTGCCTTTCAGACAACGATGAAGTAGCGGCAAAGAAGGTAAGCAAGGAGATGGGTTGTGACTTCCATCCTGACTGGGAGAAGGCTGTGGGAAGGCCTGATGTGGACTTTGTAGTCGTCTCCGTACCAAATAAGCTGCACAACCCCATCGCTACTGAGGCCTTAAAGCAGGGCAAGCATGTCTGGTGCGAGAAACCCCTTGCCAGAAATCCCGAAGAGGCACTCAATATTGTCAGGACTGCAGCTAAAACTGAGCGCTTTTTGAAAGTAGGCTCAAATCTGAGGTATTTCCCCAGCGTTCAGAAGGCCAAGCAACTGCTGGATAGCTCGGCTATCGGTGAGGTTCTATTTCTTAGAGGATGGGTAGGCAACGCGGGCTGGCCGACGAAGATGTGGTTTTCCGATGCCGAGCTGTCGGGCGGAGGGACCTTTCTCGATAATGGCTGCCACCTGCTGGATATTTCGCGGTGGTTCATGGGCGAGGCAAGGGAATGTGTGGGTCAGGTATCTACTCTCCATTGGGAAATAAGCCCCTTAGAAGACAACGGCATGGGTATCTTCACTTTTGACGGAGGGAAACTGGCTTTTATTCATTCCTCCTGGACGGAATGGGCCGAATATATGTACCTGGAGGTGTACGGCAGCCAGGGCTATATCCGCGTCGATAACAGGGGCACTAAATGCATAACTACATTGGGCAAGCAGGATGGCAAGCAGGAAGTCTTCGACTACAGCGATGTACCGGCTCAGTCGCATATTCTGGAGTTCAACGATTGCATTCAGGCTATCAGCAACGCCAAACAGCCGCTGCCCAACGGCTTCGACGGATTGAGGGCGGTACAGATGGCTTACGGTGTGTACCAGTCTTCGCGGCTGGGGAAGAAGGTGAAGATCTGGGGTAAGGAGGAGGAGCGATTATTTGAGCTGCTCGAGAGAAGGTGAGAGTCCAAAGTGCAAAAGGTATTTGATACTTATGGCGAATATTACGACATTTTCTACAGTGATAAAGACTACGAAAAAGAGTGCGACTTTATAGAAGAGATATTTAATGCCTGCTCGGCAAAACCTGTTAAGAGCACATTGGATGTCGGCTGCGGCACCGGCGGGCATTCTATTTTACTGGCCCGAAGAGGTTACAAAGTCAGCGGTATCGATGCTTCTCCGGTCATGATAAAGAAAGCCAGGGAGAAATCCAAAGGTCACAATACTGGCCTCGTCTTCCAGGTTTCAGATATTCGCAAATTCGACCTCAAGAAGAAGTTCGATGCCTGCATCAGCATGTTCGCTGTCCTCAACTACGTTACGGAGACCGACGATATCTTGAAAGCCCTGGGCAACATCCGACGCCATCTTAAACCCGGTTCTATCTTCACCTTCGACTTCTGGAACGGCCTGGCTGTACTGCGGATTATGCCCTCTGTTCGGGTTAAGGTAATAGAAGTGGGAGGAAAGAGGGTTATCAGAACCGTCCATCCTGAGATGGACGCACTGCACCATATATGCAAAAGTCATTACCATGTTCTGGTGACGCAAGGGGGAAAAATCATCAATGAGTTTAAGGAAACCCATGTGGTGAGATATTTCTTTCCGCAGGAGATAGCCCATTACCTCGATGATGCCGGATTTGAGCTGCTGAAGTTTTGTCCTTTCCTCAGTCTAAATGGGACAGTGGACGAGAATGAATGGAATGTTACAGCTATAGCCAGGGCGCGGGAGTAGTAAATGAGCGACGAAGAGACCTTTGGCAGGGAGTTTTTCGACGGAGGTAAGAAAGAGCCCTGGTTCTACAGGGCCTATAGCTTGGATGAGCACTATCCTTTGTTTCAACTTGTGTCCCTCAGCATGAAGACGTGCTTTAATCCTAAAAGAGTTCTTGATGTGGGCTGTGCCAAGGGATTCATGGTCAAGGCTTTTCGGGAGCAGGGAATTGAGGCATGGGGCGTAGATGTCAGCGAGTATGCTCTGTCGGTCGCGCCCGAAGAAGTTCGTGACTATTTATATAAGGTGGACCTGAACGGGGATGCTCTGCCGTTTCCGGATGGATACTTCGACTGTGTTACTTTTCTCGGCACTATAGAGTGCCTGGATGACTACAGCAAGGTTCTCGGTGAGATAAGGCGGGTGCTGCAGCCGGGCGGCGGCCTCTATTTGAGGACAACCTTCAGGACAGACCCTGAGGATACAATTCGGAAAAATGTGCACAGCCGTGGTTACTGGCTGAAGGAGTTCCGCCGCTGCGGATTCAAGTTCCTGCCAACGTGGAAAGGCCCGCTGGCCCATCAATGGAGTTATGGGACGCTCCTCTTCGAAAGGGGATAGATGATACCTGTATGTGAGCCTTTCCTTGCAGGCAAGGAATTGGAATACGTCGGCGATTGTCTGAAAACGAACTGGATTTCCTCCGCCGGCAAATACATTGCCGAATTCGAGAAAGGGTTTGCCGCCTACTGCGGGACGAAATACGGTATTGCTACTACCAGCGGGACTACTGCCCTCCATCTCGCCCTCGCTGCCTTAGGTATCGGCAAAGGCGATGAGGTCATAATTCCCACTTTCACCATGGCCGCCTGCGCCTTCTCGGTTATCTATACGGGTGCTAAACCGGTGCTGGTCGATTCCGAGCCAGAAACCTGGAACATGGACGTTGGCCGGATCGAGCGGAAGATTACACCTCGCACTAAAGCGATAATGCCTGTGCATATTTATGGGC
>DAOUMT010000219.1:0-11602 GCA_034409195.1 Dehalococcoidia bacterium | reverse complement strand
GATGAGCTATGTGCCTGATACAATATCTCCAGGAGGCGAGAAAATGAAAGTCACGGAGAGTCAGTGGAAGCTTATGCAAAAACATCTTGGTTATACTAACGAAGAGATGAAACTATTCAGACGGAATCCCCGGAATAAAGATGTCCTATCCCAGGCTACGTCTTTAATGAATAAGACAATCATTGCAGAAGTAGTCGCATCGAAAGGGTGCAATAGCCATCATAACATAGGCGATAAGTTCTATTTTGATGGAGCAGGCAATCTCATAACCAGTCTCAGTCCCAAGAGGATTTGCATCTACGCCTTAGCCTCGGTTGCCATGTTAATTTTCACGTCAAATGAGCTCTTCTATGCGGGCGTTGACCCTAATGAAATGAGATTCAAGCGGGCCGGTTGCTTCGATGTGGGCGTACAATGTGGCGGTTGGGGACACATAGTCTTGGAACTGCGTGTGGAAGAACGCCAGAAGCGATGATACCAGAGAAAGCATGGCTGTTCTGCTGAACTCCCCACTGATTGAAACCATACTTTTCGCTAGAACAACGTTGGTAGGGGTGACCCGCCTAAGGCGGGTCACCCTCAATATTTAGGCCCTTTAACAATTATTGATTTAGTGCTCTAAGATAAAAGCTTTGATAACAAAGCACATAAAAGGTTATAATAGCCTTTGTTGTTCGCCAGTTTGTCAAATATCAGAATAGTAAAAAAACGGGAGTCGGAATGCAAATATTAAAGCAAATCAAATACGAGCCCGCCAAAGTTGTGGGCGGATACACTGACCGCATTCTCACGGTCAACCTTGGCACTCAGCAAATCGGTATTCAAGAACTGTCACCCGACTTTAAGAACAAATACGTAGGCGGACGGGGATATGCTTTAAAATTCATCTGGGACGACACGACACGTAACACCCGTTATGACAGCCCCGAAAATATCCTGGTCATGGCCAGCGGGCCGCTCGGCAATGAGCCCGGATTCCCCGGGACCGGCAAATTCATAGTCGGCACCATCTCACCTTTGACAGACACGTTTATCGATTCGAACGTCGGGGGCCATTTTGCACCGCTGCTGAAACTAGCAGGTTTCGACGCCTTAGCCGTTTCCGGCATATCTAAAGAAGACGTGGTCATTCTGGTTGACGGCGATGCAGGCACCATCATCATCGCTTCCGCCCCTTCTTACGGCAAAGAAATAGATGATGGCTCTCTCTCCTTTGGTCAGAGGCTGCTGAAAGATGTCAACGGCGGTGAATATAGCGACACCGCTGCCGCCGTTACAGTGGGAAAAGGCGCACGCTGTGCCAGATTCGGCATCGTTAACAGCCTCTTTTTTGATAGAAAACGCAACCGTATTCGCTGCAAGCAGGCTGGCAGGGGTGGCACAGGCACCGTCATGCGATTCAAGGGACTCCGCGCCATTGTTGCCCGCTCCAGCCTCCCTAAGGCAAATGGGAATAACGCGGTCGACAGGGAAGGCGTGCGGCAGGCGGGCGTCCTGCTCAAAGAGGTTGTTACTAAAGCCGACCCTGAGCAGCTTCACCTCTCCGCATGGGGCACCACCGTTTTATCCGAGTATATGGACAAGTTCCATCTCTTCCCCATAAACAACTACCAGTACGGTCAAAGCCCTGAGTCTTCGAAGCTCTTCGCCAGCGTCTTTCTGGACAGGTACTTCAGCAAGAAAATCCCCGATGGCTGCTACTATGGATGCAATCTTGCCTGCGCCAAAGGAGCTGAGAACGTAGTGCTGACACGGGGCCCCTACGCAGGCCGGAAAGTCTCCATCGACGGGCCTGAATATGAAACGGTTGGCGCGGTCTGCTGCATGGGAATCTTCGACCCTCATTTTGTCATGGAGTATAACTGGCACTGCGATGAATACAGCCTCGATACTATCTCTACAGGCGTCACAATCGCATTCTTTATGGAGTGCTTTCAGCGCGGATATCTGACTGCGGATGACGTGGGTTATGAGTTGACCTTCGGCGACATAGAGGCTGCCGACAGACTGCTGCATGAAATAGCCTCGGGAGAAGGTTTCGGCAAGGTCGCAGGCCAGGGCGTAGCCAGGGGCAAGAAATGGGTCGCTCAGAAGTACGCTGCCCGCCACGGCACTTCCGAGCAGGCTGTCATGGCCGAGCTGAACAAATTCGGTATGGAAGTAAAAGGGCTCGAGTTCTCCATGTACATCAGCAAAGAGTCGCTCGCCCAGCAAGGCGGCTACGGCTTCGCTCTCAAAGGCCCGCAGCATGACGAGGCCTGGCTCATCTTCATAGACCAGGTCCATAAAGAACTGCCCACCTTTGAGCAAAAGGCCAATGCGCTTAAGTGGTTTCCTCTGATCCGCACCTGGTTCAACGCTACAGGATTGTGCAAGCTGCCTTGGATAGACGTGCGCAATCCGCAGGCAGCCAGTACCCCCGAGCCCTCCAGGAATCTTCCCACGCTGGCTTACTATGTCAAGTACCTCAATGCGACTACAGGAAGCAACAAGAAGCTGGAAGACATTCTGGAGGACTCTGAGAGACTCTACATCCTGCAGAAACTGATCAACCTGCGGCAGGGGAAAGGGACCCGTGCCAGCGATCAAATTCCCTGGAGGGCAATGGGGCCTGCCTATTTCAACGAGTATGAATCTCGAGCTGAATATTATGATGAATGGCTAAAAAAACAGATGGACGGTGCTCTAATCCCCTCAAACCTGGAAGAGCGTCACAGGCTTCTCATGGAAAAAAGAATACAGGCCTATCAGAAACTCTGCGACATTGTCTACGAAGAGAAAGGTTTCACCTCCGAGGGTATACCCAGGCGTGAAACCGTGACTGGGTTCGGGCTCATGGACGAACAGGCAAAACATCTACTTGACGAATTCGGCGTTTGAGGCAATCCCGGAAGAAGAGGTTAGGAAATAATTTGAAGAAACTCATCTCAATTAAGTTCTTCGGTACTCAGCGCGTTTTAACCAAAACCGATGGCATAGATATGCCTATAACTGACACAGCAAGAGTCATTGATGCCCTTGAATACGTCAAGAGCCGGTATCCCGAGCTGCCCCTGGACCAGGAGACGGCCCTCGTCACCGTCAACCAGGAGCAGGCATCTCTGGACACAGTGTTGAAGCCCAATGACACCGTCTCATTTCTGCCCTTCATCAGCGGCGGTTAGAAATGTTCTGCAAAGCCCTCGACCACGCTGTCACAAAAATCCACCATCTTTCACAAGTAAGGCGCAAGGCCTTGCGCCCTACACTATGTACTGAGCCTGTCTATGCCCCAATAATACCCGTAGGGGCGACCCGGTGGGTCGCCCCTACCTTACCTTGCCCTCACTCTCATTCTATGTTACACTCAATGGGATATTTTCAGGAGGTCTCTTTTGAAAAAGGGTCGCGTTTTTTCCGGAGCCAGGCCCACAGGCAAACAGCACATCGGCAACTATCTGGGAGCTATTCAGAATTATGTCAAGCTTCAGCAGGACTATGACTGTATCTACTGCATCGTGGATGTCCATGCCCTGACCACCCTTGAGGATACCCACATGCTCAAGGCCAATACCTACGATATGATGCTGGACTGGCTGGCAGCGGGGCTCGACCCCGAGAAAAGCATCCTCTTCGTGCAGTCCCATGTCCCCGAGGTGATGGAGCTACACACCCTGCTCAGCATGGTCACTCCTCTGGGATGGCTGCTCCGTGTCACCACCTTCAAGGAAAAGGTCAAGATGCAGCCTCACAACGTGAACTACGGCCTCGTTGGCTATCCCGTGCTGATGACAGCAGACATCGTACTCTACAAGGCAGACACAGTGCCCGTGGGCGAGGACCAGTTGCCCCACCTCGAGCTAGCGCGCGAGATCGTGCGCCGCTTCAACAACATCTTCGGTGAGACCTTCCCCGAACCTCAGGCCAAGCTAACCAACTTCCCTATGGTGCTCGGCCTGGACGGTGAAAAGAAGATGAGCAAGAGCCTTGATAACCAGATCGAACTCGCAGCCTCTCCCGAGGAGACCACCAGGAGGATAATGGCCGCCTTCACCGACCCTGCCCGCAAGTTTCGCAACGACCCCGGCCATCCGGAGGTTTGCAATGTCTACAGCCTGCACAATTTCTATACCTATCTGAAGCTTGAGGAGATAGGCAAGCAGTGCCGCGCCGCAGAGATCGGCTGTGTCGAGTGCAAGCGAATGCTCGCCGACAATATAAACAAAGCCCTTGCCCCTTTCCGCGAGAAAAGGGCGCAATTAGCGGAGAAACCCGGGTATGTAGACGAAGTTCTCGCAGACGGAGCTCGCCGCGCCCATGCCATCGCTACAGAGACCATGAAAGAGGTCAGGAAGAAGATAGGCCTGTCATGACTGCCCTGCCTTTATCCCGGAGTGGTAAAAGCGCTCTCGAGGTAGCTGCGGAGGCAGCGAGGCAAGCCGGGGAAACCCTCAAAGCACATTTCCGGGAGAAAACACAGGTAAAGTACAAGGGTCGAGCCAACATCGTTACCGACATAGACTTGCGTTCAGAGGAAACACTCAAATCGTCCTTGCTTGCCGAGTACCCCGATCACAGCATCCTCTCTGAGGAATCGCAGGCTGTCACTGGCAGTTCAAGCTATAAATGGGTCCTCGACCCACTTGACGGCACCAATAACTACTCCTTCGGCATACCTTTTTTCTCCATCGTAATTGCCCTTACTGAGAGAGAGGACGTTCTGCTGGGTATTGTCTACGACCCATTACGCGACGAGATGTTCTCAGCACAGAAGAACAGAGGGGCTGCCCTTAACAGCTTGCCCATCCACGTCACCAGGAAAAAGACTGTTCGGGAATCGCTCATCGGCTTGGATTTGGGCTATGTCGATGAAAAAGGTAAAAAGTCTCTGGAATGTATAACTTCCCTTTGGCCCGAAATGTACGCCTACAGAATTATGGGCTCTGCAGCCCTGGGCATGGCCTACGCTGCCTGCGGGCGGCTCGATATTTACTTTCACCTTCTGTTATACCCCTGGGAGCTTGCCTGTGGCCAACTGCTGGTAACTGAAGCCGGCGGGGTGGCGACCGACCTGGAAGGCAGGCCGCTGAAAGCAGGTCAGGACTCAATCATCGCTTCCAATAAGGAAATTCACACCGATTTTCTCAGGATACTCAAAGAAAGAAACTTAGCGTAATTCTGTAGGGGCAATTTACGAATTGCCCCTACCTATACTCTTGGAACTTCTAAGCCTGCTTTTCACTCCCATTTTCACGCTTCTTGGTTTCAGCCATGAATTGTTCCAGTTTGTCATCGCTTCCTGAGACTATCAGGACATCTCCCTGCTTTACAATCTCCGCACGGTCAGGTGTAACTATTACCTCTTTTCCTCTTTGAATCACCAAAACCGCCAGGCCCCATTTCCCCCCGCGCCCTAACCCTATATCTGACAATGTTTTCCCCACCAGATATTGCGATATTGCCAGTTTGGAAACCCCGTAGCTGGGTGCCACTGATATATAGTCCTGAACATCGGTCAAAATTAGACTATGGGCAATTCTAATCCCCATCTCGCGCTCAGGGTAAACGACCTTATCTACCCCGATTTTGTCAAGTATGGTTCCGTGTAAATCGTTCTCGGCTCTGGCTATTACATAGCGAATCCCCAGCTTTTTCAACAGAATTGTACACAGGACACTATCCTGGATTGCCTCCCCCATGGTTACTATGGCCACATCAAAATTATTGACACCGAGCTCCCTGAGGACCGCCTCATCTGTAGCATCTGCTTGAACAGCATGTGTTATCTGAGTTGAGATATTTTGAACCTTTTTCTCGTCTTCGTCCAAAGCCATCACATCGTGCCCCATGCTGAAAAGCGTAGTAGCCAGGCTTATTCCGAATCGTCCTAATCCTATGATCAACACCTGCCTTTTCATATCAGCCTCCTATCCTATCCTTACTTCAACCTCCGGGTACCTGAAGGTACTCGGCTGTTGGCGCTGGGTAAGAGCCAATACTAAAAGAAGAGGTCCCAGCCGCCCGATAAACATAACAGCAGTAATAATCAATCGGCCCGCTACGGATAGCTCAGGGGTTATCCCTGTTGTTAAGCCTACAGTGCCGAAGGCAGAAACCGTCTCAAACAAAAGCTTTAAAAATCCTAATCCCTTATCAGTAATTGTCAGGACAAAAACTACAACGAAAATTAGGGTCAGAGACAACATAACCAGTGACAGCGCCCTGTGTATCTGCTGGGTTCCGAATTCCCTGCCAAACGCGCCGGCGTGCTCCTTTCCCCTGATTGTACTCCATATAGTAGCGATTAGCATGCCGAAGGTATTGACTTTTATGCCTCCTGCGGTCGAGCCCGCGGCTCCACCGACAAACATGAGGAGTATAGTAAAGAACTGCGAATAGGTCGCCATGCTGCCTATGTTAATACTTGAAAATCCCGCAGTGCGGGGAGTCACAGAATGGAAGAAGGCATTGAGTAGTTTATAAGGAAACGATAGAGGGCCAAGCGTAGCTGCATTACTGTACTCTGTTATCAAAATAACTACAGTCCCCAACACCAACAGACCCAGAGTGGTTACCAGGACCATCTTGCTGTCAACCGATAGCCTGCCAAAGCGGCGCGCCTTGATTATATCTGCTACAACAATGAAGCTAATCCCTCCGAGAATGATGAGGCCTGCGGTAGTCAGTATTACCAGCGTATCCGTCTGGAAACCGGTCAAGCTGCGAAAATTGCCAAATATGTCGAAACCTGCGTTGTTGAAGGCCGATACAGCTGTAAATACCGCCCTCCATGCGGCTGTCCCGGTCGGGTCGTCCACCGAGAAATGAGCATAGAGGATAGCAGCACCTATGGCTTCAACGATCACCGTAAAAACCAGAATCCTTCTCACCAGCTTAACCATGCCCCCTAGCCTACCCGTGCCCAACGACTGTCCGATCAGCCATCTCTCTCGAATCCCGATCTTGCGGCCTAATAACAGTAACAAAAGGGTAGCGCTGGTCATGAAACCCAGCCCCCCGATTTGAATCAGGGCCAGAATAACCCCCTGGCCAAAGCTGCTCCAGTACGTCCCGGTATCTTTCACAACCAGTCCTGTAACACACACGGCTGAAGCTGCGGTAAAGAGGGTATCGACAGGAGAGGTAAAATGCCCCCCTTTGCTTGATATGGGGAACATGAGCAGAATGGTGCCCAGGATGATTACGCCAGCAAAGCCGTATATCAGTATTATAGGGGAAAATCCGGGTTGTTTGGGTTTAGGAATTATCTCCAGAGGGATTCGCCACGGACTGACCCTGGCTACACGGAATATTCTGTCTCCAGGCCTTCGCTCGACTGGCGGACGCTTCCAAACTGGCGGTATCTCCGGAAGCTCCAGCTCGATCTCTTCTTTAGAAGATGGCCTGAGTTTATCCCTTATCCATTTTACAATCCGCCCGATTTTCATATTGTTCCCTATTTTACCCCTTTTGTCCACCCCAGTCATCCATCAAACAAAATCATTTGCCAGATAGCAAGTGCAATTGACTCCTTAGCTCACCGAAAGGCGAGGGCATCTTTCCTTTTCGAGATACCTTGACAGCCTGCCATAAGCAGTCTAGCATGTTAGCCAACAAAAAATGAATGATATTGCCTGGTATGCAGTCGGTGCCGTAGCAGCCGCGCTCACCAGCTTCGGCTTTGTACCTCAGATTATGAAAATGTGGCAGACAAAGTCAGTCAGAGACGTAAGCCCTATTACTATCTTGCAGTTTATAGCCGGTGTCTCGCTTTGGGTCGTGTATGGGGCGCACCTCCATGACCCCGTAGTAATCGTCGCCAATCTGGTATCGTTAGCCATCCTGATGACAGCCCTGTTTCTGTACTTCCGCTTTTTCAAAAAGGCCTAGCGGCACAAAAATATTCCACCTCAGCATTTTTCATTCTACGATCTGCGCTTTGAATATGACCAGACATCACACCTGTTCTTCCCGGAGCATATTGACGATGTACTGAATCTCCTGTGTAGTCAGGCCATAGCGGTGCAGCGTATGACGGATAACCTCCAGGCCCGCCTCAAGCTCAGGTCGCACTATCTTAGCGACGCCCAGCCCCCGCAGCACCTCAGAATCCTCCTCTCGGTGAACACGGGATACTATATCCAGCCGGGGATTGATTCTGCGGGCATTTGTCACCGTCAGCTTGGCAGCTATCGGGTCAGGAAAAGCAACAACCATCACGCGAGCTTTTTCAAGCTGCACCTGAGCCAGGATGTCCGGATTTGCGGCATCGCCATATATACAGGGAACCCCTCTGGCCCGAAGAGGGTCCAAGTTCCTGGAATCTATATCTATAACCAGATAGGGAAAATTTCTGCGCTCAAGCACCTTCCCCAGGTTTCGAGCCACCTGTCCATAGCCGCAGATAACCACATGGCCTGAAAGCTGCTTCCGCTCTTCCACGTCTACCGGGTCTGCCCGCGCAGTAAGAAATTCCGCGACCCTCTTTCCCTGAATCAGTCGGTGATAAACATTAGACACTAGGCCCATACCGAAAGGCGTCAGCAGCATAGTAATACTTGCCGCTGCCAGGGTTAGAGAGTATATATTATCGGAGACGAGGTTAGTCTCGAGTGCTATGGCAGCCAGAACAAAGCTAAACTCGCCTATCTGGAAAAGGCCGCCGCCTGCAAAGAGGGCAGTCTTGGGAGCATAGCCGAATGCCCACGTTATGAGCGATACTATCAGGAACTTAGCTGCTAGTATTACCGCTACAACAATGCCCACCTCTCCTGGATTAGCCCAGATGAAACTGGGGTCAGCCAGCATGCCCAGAGAGACAAAAAACAGTATAGCGAATATGTCTCTCAAAGGCCCGATTTCAGCGCGAGCCTGGTGAGCGTATTGCGACTCGCTGACCATAAGGCCGGCCAGAAATGCACCCAGGGCTACAGACAGCCCCACATAATAGGCTCCAAAGCCTGCGCCGAAAGCGACACATACCACGCTAAGGAGAAAAAGCTCCCTTGAGCGCCCCCCCGTAACTCTTCTCATGAACCAGGGAAACCCCCAGAAGCCCAGGATCAGAATCACGCCCATGAACGAGATCACCTTTAAAAGGTCCCATATCCAGGTTGCACTGAAGGCTTCGACACTGCTTCCCATAGAGTAAAGGGCTATCATTATAGGGACTACGCTCAAGTCCTGCATTAGGAGGATACCTATCATCACCCGCCCGTGGGTAGTCCCCAACTCTCCCCGCTCCAGGAGAGTCTTCAGCACTATAATGGTGCTGCTCATAGCTATGAAAAAACCGAATAACAAAGACTCTCTAAGTGGCCAGTGCAGTAACCAGCCTAGGCCGAAGGCCAGTCCCGTTGTGGCCGCCACCTGAATTACACCTCCGAAAGTGGCGATCATGCCAATCTGCCTTAAAGTTCTCAGGGAGAACTCTATCCCCAGAGTAAACATCAAAAGCACGACGCCGATGGTAGCGAGGGTTTCTACATCACCCACATTGTGAATCAAGTGTAGCCCGTGAGGTCCAATGGCAACGCCCACCAGGATATAGCCCACGATGATGGGCAGCCTCAGGCGGCGCGCTATCAGAGCTCCAACCAGCGCAACCGCCAGCACTATGGCCATGTCTGCCAACAGGCTAAGCTCAGTCATCTCTCTCCTTAGAGAATTCTGACGCTGTTATGTTATCCGAGTACGCGAAGAATACGCAATACGCAACAGCCATGTTCAAAGCTATAATTGGGGAAACTATTACAGGGCAGCCGCAATGATTCACGGCTAAAATAGATAACGCGTGCTCCCAGGATATATAATCAGCCATTTTGCACTAGGATAGCCCGTGTATAGCGATACGGCGTATGGTTGATGCAGGTATCAGAACACCCTTCACCATAGCTCTATCATAGCCCCACTTCCGCCACAGGTACGGGTGGCGTTTAAGCTCCCGCCGGATGAACTCTATTTCGCTATTCGAAAGCTGGCCTGCCCACCCCGGTTGAAGCAGTTTCCTTTCTGGGCGTATCGCAGTAGCTGTCATATCATCCCTTCCAGGTTGCCCCGGGTCCTTGTTCTCCTTATCTTCAGTAGTGCAGCTTTTCCGCGGCTACTCTACATCGGACGCATTTAATCCTTCTTGCCCCTGTAAATCGAGAACGTTCCCATCGCTTTGGCTACCATCTGCCCCCTGTTTTTTATCTCTGCTTCCATCACCGCAATCCTTTTACCCTTGTGAATAACTCTTGACTCGCAGGTAAGAGCACCAGATGACACAGCTTTGAAATAACAAATACTGATTTCAACCGTCAAAAATAACTCGCCTTCACTTACTAGAGAATAGAGCGCTGCACCCATGCCCGAGTCAGCGAGAGTATAAATAGCTCCTCCGTGTACGATCCCTGCAGCGTTAAGTGACTTTTTATCCACTTCCAGGATACACTGACTGGAACCATCCCCGATCTTGTTGTAAGTTACCCCCACCAGATCGCGGAAGGGACTCAAACCTCTTGCTGCTATAGGGTATTGCATTGCCATAGATACACTCTCCCCATCCAGCTATCTTCACAAGTACTGCCTGTGGACTTTTTGTGCTATTATACCATCGGTCGCAGTGGAATACTGCAATAGCTTGGGGAAACTCGATGCCCCAAGACTAGAAGGAAAGAGTCAGTCATTTTGGATTAGATATCGAACCGACACCACTGCTGCAATCCGCACTGGACAAGATTGAAAGAATGAGGAGGCCGCGATGAAATCATGTGAAGGACGGCTGGGACGGGTGTTCGTGATACGGCTTGAGGACGGCGATGTGCTGCCCGAATGCATTGAGAAATTCGCCGAGGACAAAGGCGTATCCGTAGGCCATGCCATACTGGTGGGCGGCATTGGAGAGGGTCAAATCGTGGTCGGCCCCCGCTACTCCCATAAAATGCCTCCTGAGCCCATGCTGCTGCCCGTCGACGGCGCTCACGAGGTGGCCGGCGTGGGCGTGCTCGCGCCCGGCGAGAATGGTAAGCCTGTATTGCACATGCACGCCGCCCTGGGGCGCTGCGGACAGACCATGGCCGGCTGCCTGCGTCCCGGCGTCACCACCTGGGTGGTGGGTGAGGTCATCCTCTATGAAATCCTCGGAGCGAGAGTAACCCGCATCAAAGACAAAAAGAGCGGCTTTGAGCTCTTGCAGCCCGTAAAGGGCAAATCCAAAACGTAGATGCGGTTCGCAAACCGTCTTGTGGGGGACTCCCACTGAAATGTGATAAATTTTTAATCTTTCACCCCTGCCATTTTATGACTTCTTCATTCTCCTGGCTTAATATCTATCCTGTATTACCATGAAGGTGCGTTCCCAAGTGGTTGAAAAGTATGAACTGGGACAAAATACCTGACGAGTCCGTAATTGACAAAGTCATGGCCGGCATGCGCGAACGCAACTTTAACCCTGTGCTTGTGCCGGACGGGCAGAGCGCGCTGGAGAAATTGAAGCAGATGATCCCTGCCGGGGCCGGGGTCATGACTGGCTCATCTACCACGCTGGAGCAGATAGGCTTCATCGAATACCTTGCCCAGAAGAATCACCCCTGGCGCAACATCAAGGACGGCATCCTCGCCGAAAAAAACGCCCAGAAGC
>DAOUMT010000218.1:0-11207 GCA_034409195.1 Dehalococcoidia bacterium | reverse complement strand
CACTAACCTCTGTGAATAATGACCCCTTAAACTGTTTCATTAATTCCTCCAGTGTGATAAGCTTACCTATCATCTTATCCCCCTTTCTGTGATTTGTAAAGTATATTCATGCCTTTTCTAAAGGGGGCAAGGGGGATTACATTACCTTTTAATCATCCTTATACTAGTTCCAGTTTTCTGGCTATCTGCGCAACTCCTTTTTGTAACGCCGAGTCCGGCGGCAGCTCGATAAGCGGAGTGCCCTGCGCCTCCAGTTCCTTGATTTTCGGGTCTTCAGGTATCAGGGCTATAATCTGCAGTGATGCCTCCTCTATCGTCTGCGCGATTTTAGGCGGTAGAGGGCTCGAGGCGCGATTGACTATGAGATAAATCTTCCCCACGTAAGTCCTCAGATCCTTTATCAGCGACTTCATGTTGGCGGCAGTGAGGATGCCTCTCACCGTAAGGTCTGATACCAGGAGCATGATATCGATGTCCCGGGTGGTCTGCCGGCTGATGTGTTCCATGCCCGCTTCGCAATCTATTACCACGTAGTCGTAGTTCTTCCCCAGACGGTCAACGCAGGTGCGAATCATGTTGTTGGCAGCGCAATAGCACCCCGGCCCTTCGGGGCGTCCCATGGCCAGCAGGTCTATTTCCGGCGACTCCACCAGAGCCTCGCTTATCTTTATATCCAGGTAGTCCTGCTTGGCCAGGCCGGGCTCCATGGTTCTGGCTTTCACCTTGGCCGCCATCTCCTCTCTCACCTTGCCCACAGTATCGCTAAGGGGCAGACCTAGGGCTAGGTTGAGATTGGTGGCAGGGTCGGCGTCGATGGCCAGCACAGCACCCTTTTGAGATAAAAGCTTGATGAGCAAAGCTGCTATAGTGGTCTTGCCGCTGCCGCCTTTGCCAGCAATAGCTATAGTAGTAGTCATTCGTGCAGTCGCTTGTGATATTTTAGACTATCTAAGGGGTAGAAGGGTTAACAGTCCATCCTACCCCTTCTTATCTCAAGAATTGTTAAGCCTTCCAGTGTTCCTTAAGGAAGCCGCCCACAGCCATGGCCTCGCGCGGACCCACCATAATCTTCCAGTCGGGCAGAGCCTCCTCGAGTTCACCTCTCAGCACTGCCACGCCACCTGGGATAACCACATTGCGGTGGCTTACCTTCTCCGCAGCATTCTGTCCTTTGACTGTCTTGGCTATCTTATCGGCATCGAACTTGCCTGCCGACCAGGCGGTCAACACTGAGAGCCCTTCTGTATCGCAGACCAGCAGCCATGAGGCCCAGCCTGCTGCCTCGAGCTCTCCGGCTATGGAGAAGTAGGTCAGCGAGAAATTCGTAGTCACGCAGAGCGGACTAGTTGGCTTGGGCTCCAGAATCTGATAAAGGCCTGGCTTCATCTGAATCGGCTTCTGCGGGTCGGTGTAAACATTGAGCCGCAGCGTGAGCAGGCCGTACACGAAAGCAGGCGAGAAATGGTCCAGAACGATGATGCCGCCATATTTGGCGATGTGCTGTCCTGCCAGAATCGCTTCCTCATCCGGAGAAGCAGCGCCTTCTCCAGGGAAGGATATAAGAGGATAGCCTACCGGCTCAAATCGCTTGTTCAAGGCCAGCCTTCTCATCTGGGTAAAGGTCACCAGTGTGTCACCGAAGCCTCGAACGCCGGGGTCGAGGATAAGGTCTTCCACGCCGGCCTTTGCTGCCTTATCTGTCAGTTCTGCAAGCTCGCTCAACCCGTCTGAGCTGCGGACAGCCATAGGGCAGGCAAATTTCTTCGCCAACTCTATCATCTTGTCGATATTTTCCTTAGTTGCGGCGTAGATGGCAGGCTTGGCCTTGGCGACTTTCTCCAGTGCTGCGCTAATGCTGTCGGAGTTTGTCGCCATCAAGACCAGTGGCAGGGTGGTCTTAGCGCTGACAGCTTCGACACATTGAGCGAATGTGGCTGCGTTTCCGGAGTCGTTCTGGATGGCGATGCCGTCGATGCCGAATGTCATCCCCACACGGTCTACCTTGTACTGGCCGACCTCTTCCGCGGTCTTGGCAGCCTTTTCGGGGCCAGCGGAATCCTTGACCCTGATCACGAGTCCGGGGTGATGGAAGAATGTTTTCTCGTGGCGGAACAGGACCGTTTCGTTGCCCACCTCGATTTTCTTATCTCCGGCACCCACGGCCACCAGGCGGATAGGCGGTTTGGAAGCTGCTTCCAGCGACTTTTTCGCTTCCTCGCTGACATATTTACAGGCTGAAAGCTCGGCCTGACTCGCTGCCAGCTTCATGGCGAAGGCCAGACATGTGGGCTGGCCGCATTCCTTGCAGTTAGTTTTAGGTAAGAACTTATAGATTTGAATACCTGTCAGTGCCATTGTCCAGCTCTCCTTTCCTCTATTTATTCCCCATCAGCTTATGAATGGTATCCTTGATCCGCTCTACTGACTTGGGGTGAAGCATGGTGATCATATTAGAGCCCGAATTAATCATAGTTAGGGCGGTAAGTTCCTCCCAGATAATGCCGCGCTCTTCCACTGAGCCCCAGCCTGGTGGCATACCCTCGTTGGCTTTCGCTTCTTTCTGGCGCCACGCCTCCGCACCGGCATGGCTCAAAACGGGCATGCTGACCATAGCATCGCCGCCCAGGGCGGCCAGCCGCACGCGCTCACGAATGGAGAGAGCGTACTCCAGGCCGTATCCCAGCGCTCCGGTGTCCAGATCCATGATGATGGATTCCGCAGGTACACCTATGTCGGTAAGCAGGATATTAAGCTGTTTAGCCAGGTTTATGTCCAGGGGGCTCTTGGCAATGGCGACATGTCCGTCTGAGATACATACGGCAGCGACCGTGCGGTAATTTTTCTCCTCGCAGTTGCCTATTGCGATACGCTGTCCTTTTGCTACTTCGGACACCGCAACCAGAACGGCGTTATCTTTCTCAGCTACCCCTGGCCCCAGAACGATAAGAGGCAAGTCAACTGCCGACAGCACTTTGTCCACCGACTTCTTGGCCTCGTCGGCGCCAGTATCGCCCATCTCGGGGTGGGCGCTTACCAATCTCAATGATATGGCCTCGGCGCCGTATTCCACGGCTTTCTTGGCCCAGGTTGCCGGGTCTTTCACTGCATCGCCCCAGGCAGAAAGCAGGATGGGAGACCAACCGGCTGGCTCTTTATCCTGGATTTCTATAGCTATCGTAGGTGGATGAGGAATGGAGCCTTCGAAACTGAGGAAAGGCAAGGTATCCTCTCCGCCAAGGACTATCTCTTTTCTCTTGCCTCCTCCCAGTTTCACCTCCTTTATTTTCCCGGTCCATTTCTCGATGGGAATTTCTACTCCCGGCATACAAACCTCCTTTATCTAGTATGGAGCGTCAAAATCTGCAAGCATAAAACAAGGGTCGAGTAAGGCGACCCTTATTTTACATTAAAATCCTTTTCCTGTTCTAGCCATATCAGCCTATTATGGGATCCATAGTCAAAGCAGGATGCTGTTTCTCCTCGAGCCAGGGTAGCAGTTGCTCTACAGTGGTAGCCTGGCTGCCATCGGCGATCTTGTCCATGAGGTCGGGAACGCCCTCTCGCTCACAGGCAGCTTTCAGTTCCTCTGCCAGTTCTTCTTTCAGGTTCTTCGAGAGCCATACCACTCTCTTAATTCCTCCCTCAACTGGGATGAACTTTTTGCTGGTGATATAAGTCTTGCCGTGGCCCATCATGCCCGGCGTCTGCAAGCCGCCCCCAACTGTGCCCATGAGGGTGGTGAAGGTCATGCCGCAGGGGGTCATGCCGTAGTCATCGCGCGATACAATCATAACCCCGTTGGCTTCGGGTATGATTGCCATAACGCACTCGCAGCAGCCGCAAGTGGTCATCGGGGCATCCATTAGAGAGTAAATAGTAAACCTCTCTATCTTCTTCTGTGAGTGCTCGTTGACAAACTTATTAACGCCTTCCCATTCCCCGTTTTTCTCGTTAATTACCCTACCTTTGGGCACTGGCTGGTTGGGGCCGGTGGGCTTGATTTCATACGCTGCCCGGCAGTCGAGCCAGCTATAAGCACCGCACAAGCCCACGCGCTCCGGATTTATGACGCAGACGTGGGTCGGTGCAAACGACTGGCACAGCGTGCAGCTATAGAAGGTATCTACAGCCTCATCAACGAGTCCGGCCATACGGGCGTTTCTCTCTTTGTACACGGTCCGTGCCTGCTCAATCAACTCCTTTACTTTGTCAGGCTCGGTGTAGAGCGTAACCTGCACCTTGTCTACTATGGCGCCAAAGTCATTCTTTAAACAGGTATGCAGGATATCACCGATGTGGCGCAGCCTTAATCCTTTGGCGACTGCGTTCTTGTGTATTCGTATCCAGGTGATATCTCTCTGTCCCTGGTGTGAAAGGCCTTCGGCGCCGTTCGTCATGTGGTGAATCTGGCGCTCCAGGACGGGCTCGAAATCCTTCTGCATTTTGCGCCCGGCTACATCGACTACGATGGCCAGTGGGTTTTTGGAGCCTACTGCAAAGGTATCCATGTCGGGCCCCACCACTGTGACCTTGCCGTCCTCGACCTCGTCCAGGCCTCTCATTCTCAACCATTCGAAGCACATGCCGCCCTTGCCGCCGAACTCGCACGCCAGATCGGCCCTTCGTACAACCTCGCCCTCGAAAGCGGGTCCGAAGGCAACTGGTATGGGGACCTTGGCTATCTTAATCTTAATACCGCGAAGCTCGATGCAGCGCTGCACCAGCTTCTCTGCTTTCTCGAGGTCATCCTTGCCCGGGATGTCATCGAAGGGCATGCTCACCACGTGCTCGAACTTGGTGACTCCTGTGGGTAGGATATTGGGTATCACAGTGTCCGCGAACACCGGGAATCCATAGTTGATAGCGCCGGCTGCCGCTGCGTACTCCATGTCGGTAACCGGGCCCAGGGCAAGCACGAAGGCGAAACAGCGAAACTTGTTATACAGCAAGATACGGCGGTAATCGCCCGGCTCGACGCCTCCAAAGCTCAAGGCTGCGCGAGTAGCGAAGCCCAGAGCGTAGATAGCTGAGATGACATCAGTTCCGAAAGGAACTATGTAGGTATCGTAGCCCATCTCTACACCAGCCTCACGCAACTGGTCGGCAACATTGCGCCCATTCCTGTTGCTGGAGATGAAGATGAGCTGACCCTTGGACTGCAGCTCGCGCACGATTTTAACTGCTACCTCATTGCTTTTGGCGCAGCCGACCAGAGCGGCGAACCCGGGCATTCTGCCGTCCACCAACTGAATGCCCCATGCTCTCATCTGGGTATCATTGATGGGACCGTTGTATTCGAAGCCATCCCTTTTTTCAGGCTGCTCCCCTTTGGCGAAGCGTATACCTTCTATGGTTTCGAAGGCGTAGAGTGTGGCTGCTCCGGCGTCCAGAGTTTCGCCAAGGTATGGCAACCACATATCTTCTGCTGGCACTGGAGGCAGCAGACCCCTGGCATAATCCATGACAGGTACCAGCTCGCCCAGCTTCTGCACCTTAGTACCCAGAAGCCCCCAGATAGTAGGCAGGTAGAATGCCGTACCCCCGCCTATCTTGTCCTTGAACCCTACTGGGGTATCCGGCCCCATTGTTTTCAGGGCATCCTGAAGCATATCATCCGCCATTTTGACGGCGGAGTGAGCGCCTCTAATTGCTCGAGTGGCGATAAATTTCGACATTTTTCTAAGCCTCCATTAATATCTTCGGAAGTCTCCGGACATCGGTGCGTCTATAGGATTGGTGGAACTCATACGGCTGGCCTTGAGAAACCCAGGGCTGATTTTCTGCAGGGGCATTTTCTTGCGCTCGTGTGCCGAAGCATCCCTCAGTATCCCATGTGCCTTCTCTGCCTGAGCATCGTCAGCATGTACGCTGACTACGATCCCGCCTAATGAAATACCGTGCTGATAGTAGTTAGCAGTCTCCTCCGGAACACTCCAAAACTCAGCCAGCGCTTTAGCAAGGTCATTGCCTGATTTGGACAGAGAGGTAGCATGACCCATAGCAGTCACAGAATCAACGTCTGCTGTCGGTTTTATGCTGTCTGCCATCTCTTTCTTGCCTTTACCGCTGGTTACGACTCCTATCTCTTCCGCTTTGAAGCCCTTGGCTTGGAGTTCGCTTATTGCCTTCTTCGCATCTTCTGGTCTTCGGAAGAGCTTTGTCTGTACTTTAGCCATGACACACTCCTTAGATGGTGTTTATTATTCTGTAAACAAATAAAAAGCCTTGTCCCCTTATGCCCTTAGTACACAAGGTGCGCAAGGCATTTTCCCTCGAATAAGCAGCAACAATAAATCACAGCAAAAATTAGGCCACGCAGATAGGCTCCCCAAAATAAAATTTTAACATACGCTCGAAGGCTCGTCAAGCTCAAATCCTTGCTCTTTATACGTGGCGGTTAAGATACTCCTTGGCTGAGAATTCCGCCCTTACGGGTCTACCCGAATTATTTGGAAGGGCGAACAAGTTGGTTCGCCCCTACGGCATTGGTCAGAAGGGCTGGCGCTGTAATAATTTGATGACACTGCTAATATCAATGGCGCACAGCCATGCGCCCCTACTCTATCGCCCTTATTAAACCTGTACCTGGCTTACTCAAGGGATAATTAATGATATTATGTAGGGACAATTCATGAATTGCCCCTACAAGATGCACGACACTCCGTACAAATTCCCCCTTTCCTAAAGGGGGTAAGGGGGATTAGGCGCCTTCGCTCCTCGTAGCTCTTGAGGGAGGGTTGGAGTGATAGGTAAAGCCAAGCACTGACTATTGCGTGGCCCACGTGTGCTTGAGGCTTTATCGATTTTGGAGTAGACTTGGTAATCCAATATCGAGGGGAGGTCTATAATGAAAGCTCTAGTAATATATGACTCATTTTATGGAAATACGGAGAAAATCGCCAGAGCTATCAGCGGCGCTGTTGCTGGTGAGGTAAATATGCTCCGCCCCGGCGAGGTGAATTCCTCGGACTTGGCGGCCCTTGGCCTTCTCCTGGTCGGCTCGCCTACTCAGGGAGGCAGGCCAACGAAAGCGATTCAAGACTTCCTTAACAAACTTCCTGAACCTGCTGTTAAAGGTATCAGTGTAGCTGCCTTCGATACCAGATTCTCGACCAAACTGGTCGGAATTTTTGGCTATGCCGCAGGAAAAATCGCTGAAAGTCTGAAAAGAAAGGGCGGTACTCTCAGTTTGCCTCCTGAACCCTTCTTCGTTAAAGGCAAAGAAGGCCCGCTGAAAGAGGGAGAATTGGAGCGGGCTGCGGCCTGGGCAAAAAGGGTCTTGGAGAGCCGGAAGTAATTTCACAACCTCCCAAAATGAGGAGGAAAACATGCCGCAAGAGATTAGAACCATCAGTTTGGGTGGCGTCAATTGCTACCTTGTAAAAACCGGAAGCGGTTACATCCTTATCGATACCGGTTTTCCCTCTAAGCGTGCAGCCCTTGAAAAAGAGCTTGCCAGCGCGGGCTGCCAGCCAAGTAATCTCAAGCTTGTAATATTGACTCACGGAGATTTGGACCATGTCGGCAATTGCGCTTACCTCCGTGAAAAGTACGGTGCAAAGATAGCCATGCACGCTGGCGATTCCGGGATGGTTGAACGGGGAGACATGTCCTGGAACAGAAAAGCCAAACCGGACAAATTCTCCACAATCTTCAGAGTGATGTCGGTAATGTCGTTTTTCTTCAGGCCCGGCAAATTCGAAAAATTCAAGCCGGACTTAACTATCGATGAAGGTTTCGCTCTCTCCGGATACGGGTTCGATGCTAAAGTCCTCTATCTCCCGGGACACTCAAAGGGTTCCCTGGGAATCCTGACAAACAGCGGCGATCTGTTTTGCGGCGACTTGCTTTACAACATTTTTGGCAAACTAGGCATCCGTTTTATTGACAATATGGCAGACTTCAATGACAGCGTGGAAAAACTGAAGAAGTTAAACGTAAAAACCGTATACCCAGGGCATGGCAAGCCATTCCCGATGGACAAGTTCCTGAAAAATAACTGATTGATAGGGAGAACATGACCACCGAAATTAGAACCATTACTTTATCGCTGCCTTATAGATTGGGTAGCGTAAATTGCTATCTCGTAAAAACTGACACAGTCTCCATCCTGATTGATACGGGGTGTTCAAATAAGCGTACCTACCTTGAAAAAGAGCTTGCTAGCGCTGGCTGCCAGCCGGGTGACCTCAAGCTTATAATATTAACTCATGGAGATTTCGACCATGCTGGCAATGCCGCATATCTCCGCAAAAAGTACGGTGTAAAAATAGCCCTGCACGATGGTGATTCGGAAATCGTCAAACGTGGAGACATGTTCTGTAATAGAAAAAAAGGCAATATTTTTATTAGAATGATAACCCCTCCCCTCTATGGATTCGGCAGATCGGAGAGATTTGAACCAGATTTGTATATTATGGATGGATACAATCTTTCTGAATATGGATTCGATGCTAAGGCACTTCATCTTCCGGGGCACTCGAAAGGTTCAATAGGAGTCCTCACATCCGACGGCGACCTCATTTGTGGCGACATGTTCATAAATGGAGCAAAACCAGCCCTCAATTCCATTATGGATGACTCAGAGGCGGCATATGCCAGTATGGAAAAACTGAAGAAGTTAAACGTAAAAACTGTATATCCCGGGCATGGCAAGCCATTCCTGTGGGAACTGTTTCTGAAAAATAATCGATAAATGGGGGGAATTTTTGTAAAGGAGGAAAAATCCAAATGGAAATTAGAGTTCTGGTGGCTTATGCATCGAAGTATGGCGCAAGTGGGGAAATTGCTGAGAAGATAGGTCAGGTGCTGCGCCAGGCCGGTTTGCAAACTGACGTGTCGTCTGTCAACCGCGTCGGCGACCTGACACAGTACAAGGCTGTTGTGCTGGGTAGTGCGATTTACATGGGCCAATGGCGCAAGGAGGTGGGGAAATTCCTCAAAACCAATGAAAAGCTGCTGGCCGAACGGCCTGTGTGGCTCTTTTCCAGCGGGCCTATGGGTAAGGGTGACCCGGTTCAGCTCACGAAAGGCTGGCGTTTCCCCAAGTCACAAGGACCCATCATCGAGCGTATCCGGCCGCGCGACATCGCTATCTTCCACGGTATGCTGGACATGAAGAAGCTGAATTTCTTCGAAAGGTTGGTTGTTAGGATCATCAGGGGTCCAGTTGGTGATTTCCGAGACTGGGATGCCATAGCTTCCTGGGCCGCAGGTATCGCCGGTGAGTTGCGGAAACAAGGCTAACAGGCTTCCCTGTTCACCTATGCACTATTGCCGCTGGTGTATTATACTATAGGCGCAAGCTATCAAACCATTTAGATAAAAGTGAAGGACAACCAATTAACATGCTCTCAAAAGTAACACTGCCCAAACGTATACGAAGGCTGGACGAGCTTGCTCATAATCTATGGTGGAGCTGGCATCAGCAGGCGCGCGACCTGTTCAGGGCGCTGGACTATCCCATGTGGAGAGTAACTGGCCACAATCCGGTCAAGCAATTACGCGATTTAAATCCTGATAAATTGAAGGCAGCTGCCGCCGATCCGGCTTTTCTCTCTTTGTATGATTCTGTGATGGCAGCATTCGACGCCGATATGTCAGCCCACGATACCTGGTTCAATACTAATTATCCTGGCCTGCTGTCGGGTCCTGTTGCCTACTTCTCCATGGAGTTTGCTATTCATAACTCCGTTCCCATTTATGCTGGCGGTCTGGGAATACTTGCCGGCGACATCTGCAAAGAAGCCAGCGACCTGGGGCTGCCCGTGGTCGGGGTCGGATTTATGTATCCCCTGGGCTATTTCCACCAGCATATCTCCGCCGAAGGCTGGCAAGAGGAGATGTACAGTCAGTTGGATTTCAGTGAGTCTCCCATAACTCCGGTTCCTTTCCCTGGCGGCCGAGACTCCTTGGTTAAAATTCAGTTAGAGGATAGGTTCGTGTACCTTGGTGCCTGGCAAGTCAGGGTGGGCCGCACAACGGTATATTTACTCGACACTAATGTAGAGGAGAATACCCCTCAGGACCGCCGCTTGTCTGCCCGGCTCTACATAGCAGACCGGGAGCTGCGCATACAGCAGGAGATGATTTTAGGGATCGGCGGCGTACGTCTCCTCCGGGCTCTGGGCATCAAACCGGCCCTCTGGCATGCGAACGAAGGGCATACGGCTTTCATGATGTTGGAACGCATCCGTGAGGAAGTGGAGCAGGGCGCAACGTTCGACGAAGCTGTGCCAAAGATACAGGCAACTACCACTTTTACTACCCACACACCGGTCCCCGCTGGCCACGATGTTTTCTCCACCGAGCTTGTAGAGAGGTCGTTTCAAGGTTACTGGGATTCGCTCGGTATAGCGAAGGATAAATTTCTGGGACTGGGGGGGCAGGATGGCGATGGTGGTCAAGCCTTTAATATGACAGTGCTTGCCCTGACAACCGCTGGCCACTCTAATGCTGTGAGTCAGCTTCACGGCACAGTAACACGAAGGATGTGGCATGTGCTCTGGCCGGAATCGAAGGAAGACGAAGTACCTATCATTCAGGTGACCAATGGAATCCATGTACCCACCTGGATCGCTCCGGAAATGTGTCGCCTATACGAAAAGTATCTGGGAAATGACTGGCTGCAAAGGCACGACGACCCCAAGCTCTGGGAGCGCGTCGTGGATATACCAGACGAAGAACTATGGACAGTACGCGAGCTTTTGAAGCGTAAGCTCAAGGGAGCCATGCTGGATTGGGCGCAGCAGCGGTGGACGGAAGAAGAGGTAATGCCGCAGCAGGTGCTGGCCATGGGTGCCTTGCTCCATCCCGAGGTGCTGACAATTGGTTTTGTGCGGCGTTTTGCTGAATACAAGCGTCCGGCACTTATTTTCCGGGATGTTGAACGCTTGAAGAGGCTGAGCAAGGACCATTGGCGTCCTATTCAGATAGTATTCGCCGGCAAATCTCATCCTGCTGATTTTCCATCTAAGTGCCTGCTTCAACAGGTTTATTGCATGGCCACCGACCGTGATTTTCAGGGACGGATATCATTTGTGGAAGACTATGACATACACATGGCGCGCTATCTGGTGCAGGGCGTGGACATATGGCTGAATGTGCCTCGGCGTCTCAATGAGGCGTGTGGCACCAGTGGTATGAAGGCATCGCTGAACGGAATCCCTCAGCTCAGTGTGCTGGATGGGTGGTGGTATGAAGCATAC
>DAOUMT010000217.1:0-3285 GCA_034409195.1 Dehalococcoidia bacterium | reverse complement strand
AGGAAGCTCTACGTCAAACCGCAAAAGAAATGAAAACAGCCGGAGCGCAGGTTGTGCCTGTTGTGACCGACGTTTCGGAAAGCAGAGATGTAGAGAGGTTGGCTAAAAGGACACTCGACGCCTACGGGTCAGTACACCTGCTGTTTAATAACGCCGGAGTTACCACAGGCACAGTCATCTGGGAAAGTACCCTGGCCGACTGGAAATGGCTACTAGGGGTAAATCTCTGGGGCGTTATCCATGGCATCCGGGTCTTCGTGCCCATAATGCTCAAGCAAGACACCGAGTGCCACATCGTTAACACGGCCTCAATGGCAGCGCTAATTTCCTACCCCGGCAGAGGAATCTACACAGTGACCAAGCATGCTGTGCTGGCGTTATCTGAGAAGCTGTATCATGAGCTATCCTGGCAGGGAGCCAAAATCAAGGTCTCAGTGCTTCTGCCAGGGAGCGTCAATACCAAAATCTGGGATGCAGACCGAAATCGCCCGGCGGCGCTACAAAACGATCCGCGCGATGTCAAAGAGCTGAGTTCCGGATATCAGGCCGTGAACGAAATGGGACGTCTGGCCTTGGAGTCAGGCCTTTCTCCCCGGCAGGTAGCCGACTGCGTCTTCGACGCCATCAGCAAAGACAAGTTCTACATCATCACGCATCCCGAGATGAAACCCCTGCTGCAGCTGAGAGCGGATGACATCCTTCAGGAGCGCAATCCCACGAACCCGTTCGCTGACTTGATGCCTCCTTGGAAATAGCCAAATCCAAATCGCCAGGAGGGAGCATGGCTGCTATTAACACAGTGTTAGGTCCGATTGCTCCGGAAAAGCTGGGCGTCACCCTGATGCATGAACATATTATCTGGGGTGCTGCCGGATGGTACGCCGATAGCACAGTGGCGCCGTTTGACCGTGAAGCTGCCATCAAGTCCTCTCTCAAAGTGATGGAAGAGCTTAAAACTTACGGCCTTCAGACGTTCGTCGATGCTACTGCGAACGATACCGGTAGAGACGCCGATCTTCTTAAGGAAGTCTCGGAGAAATCCGGCGTCAATATCGTGTGCTCTACGGGACTTTACATGGAGGCGGAGGGCGCCTCGCCGTATTTCAGGCTGCGTACTCAGGCAAGCGATGCTACCAGTGAAATCTGTGAAATGTTTGTAAAGGAGATTACAGAAGGTATTGGGGCTACGAAAGTCAAGGCAGGCGTTATCAAAGTAGCAACCGGACAGGGTCGAATATCTCCCTATGAAGAGATGGTCTTAAGAGCAGCAGCGAGAGCTCAAAAGGAGACGGGTGTGCCTATCATCACGCACACCGAAGCAGGAACTATGGGGCCTGAGCAAGCCGACCTCCTCATTTCCGAAGGGGCAACCCCGGGACGAATAATGATTGGACACATGTGCGGCTCTGCCGATTTGAAATATCACATCTCGGTGCTCGAAAAAGGTGTGTATATCGCCTTTGACCGGATCGGCTTGGAGGTAATTCACCCCGACACTGTACGGAAAGCGTGCCTAACCGGCCTCATCAGCATCGGATACGCAGACCGGATTATGCTTTCCCACGACAGCATGGTGAAGATGCTGGGCAGGTCCGTCGAGGAAGCAATAGCACTGGTGCTTCCCAATTGGGTTCCCACACATATCTTTAAAAATATCATCCCTGCTCTGCGCGAGGCCGGTGTGTCTGACGAGAAGATCAAGCTGATGATGGAGGACAACCCGCGCAGGCTCTTTGCAGGATAACTGGGGAACCCCAACAAAAGGGCAATTCAATACGCTCGTATTTACCACATGAGTGAGCCACCGTTTATGTGTAGCGTCTGCCCTGTCACATTGTCGAACGCAGGCTTAAACAGAAGCATGACAAAATTTGCTATATCTTCAGGTTTTGTGATCCTGCCGGTAAGTGGAGCAATGCCGGAGCCCAGCAAAGCAGGGTTGTCCACAATAGTCTGAAAGACCTCGTCAGAGGGAAAGACGCTCCTGGTCATAGGGGTATCGGTGAAACCGGGCACCACCACGTTGACATTGACACCGCATCCCGCTACCTCGGTAGCCAGTGATTTGCTCAGAGATATTATTCCGCCCTTCGACGCCGCATAGGCCGCTGCCCCAACCGGCCGGAACCACTGTCCTGACGAAAAGTTAACGATTCGACCATATCCTTTCTGTATCATATGTTCGACAACCGCTTTGCAGCAGAGAAAGGTACCCTTAAGGTTGGTAGCTATGACCCGATCCCACTCTTCCTCAGAAACTTCACGGACCGAGGGCGCTGAGCGTACGCCGGCAACGTTTACCAGGATGTCCAATGTCCCGAATTGTCTTAGAGCATCATCGACCATACGATAGACACTGCGCGAACTCGAGACATCTGTTTTAACTGCAATAGCCTCGCCGCCAAGCTTCTTGCACTCATCGACAACTTTTCCCGCCGATTTTACGTCTATATCAGCGATAGTTACCTTTGCGCCTTCTTTAGCCACCGCACGGGCGACAGCGCGGCCAATGCCCGAAGCTCCTCCGGTTACTATGGCAACTTTTCCGGCTAGCTCTTTCTTCTGTGGCATTTGACCCCTCCTTTGTCGTATTGCCGAGTTCGCTACCCAAGACCAGGCAAATTTATTTACCCATCATGTTCATTAAAGGCTGAAACCTATGCTCTCTATATAATCGGTGCCGATATGCCCTTCTTTCTCCAGCTCGGCATATTCTTCTTCTGTGACCCCAATCACTTTCTTATACACATACTCATTATGCTCGCCCAGAAGAGGTGGAGGCAGCTTCAGGTGATTCGGAGTTTTGGACATCTTCCATGCTATTCCAGGATAGAGGTGAGTGCCGCAGACAGAATGATTGAGTTCGTGGAAAAAGTCACGTACTCTGAGGTGGGGATCGCTGTAGGCATCCTTCTCATCCATTACCGGGCCGGCGGGGACGCCCTCTTTCTGCAATCTATCCATTATGCAATAGTTATCGTAGTTTATGGTCCATTCCTCGATGAGCCTGTCGAGTTCATCGTGGTTCTGGTATCGACTCAAACTGTTCGAGAACCTTTCGTCTTTGGTCCAGGCCGGATTTCCCATAGCGCGGCAGAATCCCTGCCACTCTTCATCATTCGTTATAGTGATATTTATCCAGCTATCGGTAAACTCAATGCCGCCAGCAAATTTACCTTTGACATCTTTGCATCTATAGCACCCCTGGACTGCGCCGTGATAGTCGCGGTTCCCTGTCTTCTCTGTATTGCGCTTATTCATCGTGTAGTCCATAATGGCCTGTCC
>DAOUMT010000216.1:0-7060 GCA_034409195.1 Dehalococcoidia bacterium | reverse complement strand
GCATACAGGAACGCTGGTGAACGCCATCCTGGCTCGCTGCCCTGACCTCGGCGAGATTAACGGCTCAGTACGCCCTGGCATCGTGCACAGACTGGACAAGGATACCTCCGGCCTCATGATGGTAGCCAAGAACGAAGCTGCCCAGAGAAGCCTCTCACGCCAGATAAAACAGCGCTCCATTAAGAAAGGATACCTCGCCCTCGTCCTGGGCCACCTGACGCCGGAGCGCGGAGCTATCGATGCCCCCATCGGCCGCCATCCCAAAGACAGGAAGCGCATGGCGGTGGTCTCTGGAGGCAGGGAGGCGCACACGGAATACAAGGTGATTAAATACTTCGATGATTACACATTGGTCGAGGCGATGCCCGAGACCGGTCGCACTCACCAGATAAGGGTACACTTCGCAGCGATAGGGCATCCCATCTTCGGCGACCACATTTATGGGAAGAGGTCACCTCAGCTGGGCCGGCAATTCCTCCATGCCCACAGACTTGGCTTCAGATTACCCTCGAGCGGAGAGTTCGCAGAGTTTACTTCAGAGTTGCCGCCAGACCTTGAAGCGGTGCTGAAGCAATTCTGATTGCAGAGAACGTTTATTTATTAAAGCTTTTTGGCGATCTTGGCCCAGGTATCGCGTAAAGTAACCGTCCTGTTGAATACCAATCGGTCGGCGGAAGAATCCTTCGCATCAACGCAGAAATATCCCAGCCTTTCGAACTGATATTTACTTCCCGGAGTCGCGCCTTTCAGGCTGGGTTCGAGATAGCCCGTCACCGTCTGCAGTGAATTGGGGTTCAGGACAGTTTCAACATCAGCGACATCGCCAGGGTCCTCTATCGTGAACAGACGGTCATAAACGCGTACTTCGGCCCGGAGCGCGTGCTCAGCCGAGACCCAGTGGATAGTCCCTTTAACCTTGCGGCTGCTCCCGGCCTCTCCGCTCCTTGTCTCAGGGTCATAGGTGCAGTGTAACTCGACCACCTTGCCGGCCTCGTCTTTCACCACGCTGACACATTTGATGATATAAGCGTATCTTAACCGCACCTCACGGCCCGGGGCCAAACGGAAGAATTCCTTCGGCGGCTGTTCCATGAAATCGTCCTGCTCGATGTAAAGTACGCGTGAAAAAGGCACTTTGCGTGTCCCCATACCGGGGTCTTCAGGATTGTTTACAGCTTCCATTTCCTCAATTTTGCCCTCAGGGTAATTGTCGATGACCACACGAAGGGGATGCAGCACAGCCATAACCCGAGGAGCACGCTTATTCAAGTCCTCACGGATGCAGTGTTCCAGCAGTGCTACCTCAATGGTGCTATCCGTCTTGGCTACGCCGATGCGCTCGGCAAAAGTCCTGATGGACTCCGGCGTATAGCCGCGCCTGCGTAAGCCGGAAACAGTGGGCATACGGGGGTCGTCCCAGCCGCGGACTTCGCCCTTCTCCACTAATTGCCTCAGGTGGCGTTTGCTCATGATAGTGTAGGTAAGATTGAGGCGCGCGAACTCAATCTGCTGGGGATGGTATACGCCCAGTTCATCGAGGAACCAGTCGTACAAAGGTCGATGGTCTTCGAACTCCAGCGTGCAAATGGAATGAGTGATTCTTTCGATGGAGTCCTCGAGGCCATGCGCCCAGTCATACATAGGATAGATACACCATTTGCTGCCTGTGCGGTGGTGCTCGGCGTGCAGGATGCGATACATCACAGGGTCACGCATATTCAAGTTAGGCGACGCCATATCTATTTTAGCGCGCAGCACCCGGGAGCCATCTTCGAACTCGCCTGCTCTCATGCGCTGGAACAGATCGAGATTCTCCTCCACCGAACGGTTGCGGTATGGATTCTCTTTGCCGGGCTGGGTGAGAGTGCCGCGGCTTTCTCTAATTTCATCAGCACTCGAATCATCCACATAAGCCTTGCTGGCTTTAATCAACTGCACGGCATAATCGTACATCTGCTCGAAGTAATCCGAGGCATAAAACAAACGGTCCTGCCAGTCGAAGCCGAGCCAGCGCACATCTTCTATAATCGATTCGACGTACTCCACCTCCTCCTTGGCAGGGTTGGTATCGTCGAAGCGCAGATTGCACAGTCCCTTGTACTCGGCAGCGATGCCGAAATTGAGGCATACCGACTTGGCGTGGCCGATGTGCAGATAGCCGTTAGGCTCCGGCGGGAACCGGGTGTGCACGCGCCCACCGAACCTTCCAGTCTTGTTATGTTCGTTGATGATGTCGCGGATAAAATCCGATGGCATAGATGAATTTCCCTGACTATCGAATCCAAAATTATAGATAAGGGTACAGTTTCCCATTACCCTTGTCAAGGATTATTATGCTGATGAAGATAGGTCAGGTATCAAACGCCTTTCTTGAGGAGCCCAAATCCATACCTGTAGGGGCAGACCCGCGTGTCCGCCCTCGCCACATGTCAGAGATGCTTTGTCGTTCTGACCCTGAACGGAGTGAAGGGGAAGAATCTCGTTACTTGGCTGCAACCTTTTTTACATGAAGTAGGTGGTATGTTGCATGTCACCCACCTTACTAAACCAGAATAGACAAAAGTAATATAGACGCTCTCCATCGATAATGCTAGAATATGAACCAAATTAACGGTAGTACTATGAGCCAAAGCAATGTGAGAGTGCGCTTTGCGCCCAGCCCGACCGGATATCCTCATGTGGGGAATATCAGGACTGCCCTGTTCAACTGGCTCTTCGCCAGGCACAGCAGCGGCAGCTTCATCGTTCGTATCGAAGACACTGATGTCAACCGCAAGGTCGAGGGTGCCATGGAAGCCATCTTGGATAGCCTGCACTGGCTCGGAATAGACTGGGACGAAGGCCCGGAGGTAGGCGGCAGCTTTGGTCCCTACTTCCAGTCGCAGCGTCTGGATGTCTACCAGAAGACAGCGCAGCACCTGTTAGCAGAAGGACACGCTTATCCCTGCTATTGCTCGGAGGAGCGGCTTGCCCGTATGCGCGCCGAAATGGCACGTCGCAAAGAATCGATGCGCAGCTACGACCGCCGCTGCCGCAACCTGACGCAGGAAGAACGAGCCCAATTTGAAGCGCAGGGCATTATCCCTGTGATAAGATTCAAGATACCGCTCGAAGGTCAAACCAAGTTCAACGACCTGATCAAGGGCGACGTAGCCTTTGATAACAGCACTCTGGACGACTTTGTACTCCTTAAGTCCGATGGCTATCCTACTTATCACTTGGCAAACGTGGTTGACGACCACCTGATGAAGATAACGCATGTTCTCAGAGCCGATGAATGGCTGTCCAGTACACCGCGCCACGTGCTGCTCTACTCGGCCCTGGGTTATCAGCCGCCCCTGTTCGCTCACTTGCCCATGATACTGGGTCCTGACCGCAGCAAGCTGAGCAAGAGACACGGCGCTACCGCCATTAAGGAGTACCGGGAGCAAGGTTACCTGCCGCAGGCGATGATGAACTTCCTCGCTCTCCTGGGCTGGTCGCTCGACGACCGTACAGAGCTTTTCACAAAAGAAGAGCTGATACAAAACTTTTCTATCGAGCGAACCAGCAAGACCAGTGCTATCTTCAATATCGACAAGCTCAAGTGGATGAACGGCGTATACATACGCAAATTGACGCCCGAGGAGCTTGCCGGGGAGTTGTTACCATTTCTGGATAGAGGCCTGCCTCCATCGGTGAAGCGCCCTCTCTCCCGGGAATATGTAAAGCAGATTGTGCCGCTGATACGGGAACGCTTCACAACCTTGGAGGAAGCCGCAGAGCTAAGTATGTTTTTCTTTGCCGATGAACTTGCATATGATACCGACCTGCTTCTGGGCAAGAAGCTGACCAGGGAAGATGCAGTGAAGGGGCTTGAAGCCGCTCTGGAGCGGCTCCAAGCCCTACCCTTCGATGCCAAATCTCTAGAAGATGCCCTGCGACCTCTCGCTGACAGACTGGGACTGAAGGCAGGCGACTTCTTCGGCCTGCTGCGGGTAGCGGTCACCGGACGCACCGCCGCTCCCCCATTATTCCAGACCATGGAAGCCCTGGGCCAGGAGAGGTGCCTGAAACGTATTAAGGCAGCGTTGAAGAAGTTGCAAGAAAAGGGCTGAAGAGAACAATCACAATGAAAATACCATTGATAGTGATATTCATAGCAATTCTTGTAGTAGCCGGGGCCGTGATATCCAGCGTACCGCTCAAGAGTGTGACCTATGCTGAGTCAGTGCCTTACACCACCACTGAAACATACTATCTCACAGAAACCAACACCCAGGAGATTCCTTTAAACTACACGGTTGTCGGTACTAACATCAATAACTCCTGGTGGAGAATGTCCTCAGACTGCACTGTGACCATTAAGAATACCGATATCAGCAGCGGATACTTTCGCGTTGAGTTCAATATGGCCACTCAAACCACTATCTTGGCTCCCAGCAAGACAGTCACCAAAGTCGCCTGGCTATCCATCGACCCGGGCAAGCAGAAAGATATCACGGTGAGGTATGAGGGAGACCATATAGGAAATTTCACCTTCTCGATAACGCCACCGACAAGAGAGGTCACCACATCTCAGCAGGTGCCGAAAACGAGTGAGGTAGTAAACTATCAGGAAGTAGTGAAGACTAAAAAGGTAACTCTTTTGGAGTATTGGAGGTCATGAGCAAGTCTATCATCATGCTAGCTCTGCTGCTACTTGTGCTCACGGTGAGCGCCTTCGGTTGCATTGGTGAGAAGGCGGCACCCTCGCCTACACCTGTAGCTAGTCCGACACCTGTGCTTACCCCGACCCCCGTGCCCACCCCGACACCCACACCTGAGCCGGTGACCAAAGTATTCAACATGAGCCGCACACTTTCCGGACTCAATATCATTCTCGTCATGACCACCTGGGTTGGTAACGAAGTCGAAGTTCAGTGGAGAATAGAGAATACCTCCGGACAAAGCTTTAAAGCCGCCCGTCTGTACAATATCTTCCAGCCTGGTGCTTATGCCACAGACCAGGATGGCAACGAAGCTGAATACTTCATCCCTACACCCATCACCAAAGACCTTGCAGCAGGCAGCTACATAATTTATAAAACAAAGTATCTTTTCTATCCTCAATCTACACAAATCAACATTAAGCTTCCCGACGTCTGGGTAGACGGCAGCAACTTCATCGACGTCAGTGTAGACTTCAGCTTCCCCCGCTAGACATTGAAGGCGTTGACAAGATTCTGCAAGTACTCTACACTAATAAACGCAAAACTGAGGTTACGGCTCCTCGGTTCTCGTCTCAGCTTCAAGTTCGTTGGGGCATCGTCTAGCGGTAGGACAGCGGACTCTGGATCCGTGAGCCCAGGTTCGAATCCTGGTGCCCCAGCTTTTTTGATCCGTTAGCCACTTTTTGAGGTCCGTTATCTGCGTCCATTAGCCAGTCCATTGGTGACTTATAGTGGGCGAGGCTATGCTGAAAAACTCTACTTTTGGTGTAATGCTCGGCCATCTCAAGACTTTCCCAGTTGCCGAGCTCCTTGATATGCTTCAGGTCAACACCCTGATCGCTCAGAAAAGAGGCAAACCCACGACGAAATGTGTGGCAATTACATTTCACGCCTGTCTTCTTTTCGAGCCGTCTGAGCATCGAGCTCAGGCCGTATTTACTGTTGAATCCCCAAATGGAGTCACCATTCGGGTTAAACATCGCCAGCCATTCCTTGAGCAACATCTCGCTCACTTTACCAAAGGTAAAATAGACTTCTTTCTTTCGTTTTTCGACAGCCTTAATAAGATGCCGATCCCAAAGAATATCGGACTGTCTGATGTTGAAGAGCGCTGATAACCTGCCTCCGCTATCGCTGGCTAGGGCGAGGAACGCTTTATCCCTTTTCGCTTTAAGCTTATCCTTCTGCTCGCCTGCAGCTCTCATCAATAGATGAATGCTCTGCTCATCTTGCGAGGGCATGATCTTCTTATCGCGCTTCGGCCCTTTGTACCATAGTATGGGGTTATCTGCGGGATTCAATCCCAGGCCGGAAGCTGGAGAATAGCTCCAATTCATGAAAGCCCGTATGCATCCAAAGTACGAATGACGACCACCAAGTGTAATATCTTTCTTGCCGCAGTCATGTTCAACAAAGCGTTTAATCTGCGTAGCGGTTGATTTGAGGGTAAGAGGTGGAAAGCTCTTCTTCAAACGACCGGTATATGAGGGACTACACACGCTGAGAAAATCGGCGAGAGCTTTCGCAGTCAGGTCAGCATCCGTCCGTTCAACACGAATAGCCTCAAAACGCTTAGCCCGGACGTGTTCCAGATCGGCCTCGAGCTCCGCGAGTTCGATTTTCTCCAAACGTTGCCGCTCGGCCTCAATCTCTTGAGGAGAAAGAGAATCCAAAAATGCCGCGAACTCTTGTGAGCTTTTAGGTGGCCGCAGCGCTCGGAGTCGCTCCTGAATCGCGTCCTCCAGCCCGTCCAACGCGTTGGGATTGTTCGTCGCTTCCGGACCGTCGAGAATGACATCGACGAGGGACTTTTGGAGCATAAGGATCGAATCGTCGCGAGATGAGAGATTAGCTCGTTTTGTTTCTGATGCCTTCATTATCTAACCCAACCGAGAAAATGGTAAAAGAACTAAAAGGAAAAGTCAAGAGTACGGAGTGCTCCGAACCCGCCAGCCGTCCCATGCCATAGCTCCACCCTGCGCCTTGCGCCTAGGGAACATATCCCTAGCACTCTCTCCAATCTTCCAAGCCCCCAGGGAAAATCCCGACCCTTTCTGCCTCTCACCATTCGCTAACCCGGTGAGGGCTCGGGTAGGCAGCAAGCGTAACCCGTGCACCCGCTCGAGGATGGTAACAAACACCTCGCCTGACACGGTCGCCTAAGCCAGATAGAAGACAACTCGCTTATTAACATTGGTTATTCTATCTACTAATTCAAGCAATCGTGCAGTGGTGAACATTCTGAGTTTTCGTGTGACGCCGCTGAGTTCCAGATCAGTTCCGGTGCCCAGGCCCACTATTATCATTTCCGATCTCCAATCCAAATAGGAAAAGCTTGTCTGTATGCTAACATACCCATTGACAGCAGG
>DAOUMT010000215.1:0-6208 GCA_034409195.1 Dehalococcoidia bacterium | reverse complement strand
ACTCTCATCGCAGTAAAGGCAAGGACGAATATCGTCCAGTCTTCCCTTAGCTGCCTTCCTCGGTAACTCCGGGTCGACAAGCAGGGATCTGCCCATGGCGATCAGGTCGGCCTTTCCATTCTTGATAACCTTCTCTGCCAGTACAGGGTCACCGAGCATGCCTGAGGCGATGACCGGTACATCAACAGCCTTTTTAATTGCCGCCGCAAGATATACGCGACAGCCAGGGGCCATGTCGTATATCGGGTAAATCCAGGCATGCCATGCGGGCGGTGACTCGTATATGCCGGATGTTATATCAAGGGCATCTACCCCGGCAGCCACCAGCCTCTGAGCAATCAGCTTGCTATCCTCCAGGGTGAGGCCACCCTCGATGTATTCATCGGCACACATCCTGAACAAAATGGGATAATCAGGACCCAGCGCTGTCCTCATGCCCTCTACAATTTTAAGCGGGAATTTCATCCTGCCCTCGAAATCTCCACCGTACTCATCGGTGCGCTTATTAGTATGTGGAGACATAAACTGAGTAACCAGGTATCCGTGAGCACCGTGAATCTCCACCGCATCAAACCCAGCGGCCTTGGCTCTCTGAGCGGCTAGAACGAATTTATTGATTAACTCCTCGATCTCCTCAATAGTTAACTCACGGGGCATGTCGCCGCCGGTGGGCAGACAGGGAATCGCTGAAGGAGCCACAAGCTCCTGTCCCTCCGCGCAAATTGCCATCGAGTTCTGCCTACCCGCATGATGCAGTTGCGCAGCAATTTTGGTACCATATTCATGGACTGCGTCCGTCAGATCGTGCAAAGTATTGACATATTTCCACCCGTCTATTCTCAGGGGGCTCGTGCCCGCCTTACCCACAGGCCAATCGATACACATGGCATCTGTTATTATCAAACCCCCCCCACCCCTAGCTCTTTCTACGTAATAATCTATCAACCTGTCGTTTACCCCGCCGAGTTCGGTCCCCAGGTGAGAATTTATGGGCGCCATCACAATCCTGTTCCTCAACTCCAGCTTTCCAATTCTGACCGGCTCAAGCAGCTTTTCCAACTTAGCCATATTGATATCTCCCTTACCTACTCAATTCTTGCTACCGTCAGGGCATGCACCTCTTAAGATACTCCACGCACCTGGGCAGCTCCCCCTCGGGTTTCCCTGGAATCGCACACTCCAAAGACATATACCCTTTATATCCAATCTCTTTCAAGGCACCAAAAACGGCCTTGAAGTCAATATTTCCATAACCTGGCAACAACCTGCCGCTATCCGAAAGATGAACGTGACGGATATATTTCCCCGCCCTTCGTATGCTCTCAGCGATATTTCGTTCCTCAATGCTCATCTGGAAGGTATCAGCCACAATCTTTATACTGGGCCTGCTCACCTCTTTACAGATTCTAACAGCATCATCCAGGGTATGGAAAAAGCGAGTCTCATACCTGTTTATCGGCTCCAGCACCAGCGTCGTCCCCAGCTTCTCTGCATATCTCCCGACCTCCTCCAGAAGCGCGAGCAATAGACCCTTCTGGGCTTCGCCAAGAGGAGGTAACATAAAAATAGGCGGGGGCAACTGGGGCCCATATTCAGGAACTAAGAGGCTGACAGTGCCGATAGCTGCTGCTAAGCTCAGCCCTTCCTTTATAGCCTCAGCCTTGGCTTGCTTCGCCTCCTCACTGTCCAAAGGGCGATAGAATGCCTCATTAACTACCATCACCGAGGATGGCTTGACCTTGCTCTTGGAAGCGGCTTCCTTTACTTCCTTTTCCAGTTC
The DNA here is from genome assembly GCA_034409195.1 of Dehalococcoidia bacterium. Taxonomy (GTDB): domain Bacteria; phylum Chloroflexota; class Dehalococcoidia; order SZUA-161; family SZUA-161; genus JACWAE01. The sequence goes on along the minus strand of DAOUMT010000215.1, from coordinate 4,428 downwards.
AGAACCCATACCACACATTGTCCAGATTTCGATTCCCTCGAAACCGTACTTTTCCAGATTATCGAACTTCTCTTTCAGCTTTGTCCCCGGGACTATGGCATCGACACACGAGAGCTTCATTTTCAGCTCCTTTCTGGGCCAGCCATCCAGACTAACGCAGCTTTCTATTGATAAACTTGACCAAAGAAGAAACTATGTAGTGGTAGGGAAACTTGATAAAGTAGTCGCGATCCATGTAGAGGTTGGGTAATTTGCAATAGAATGGTCCGAAGGCAGAAAAGTACGGGATGCACACCGGGCAGCCTTTGATACGTTTGGTCTTCCCGGTGACTTTACCCTTGATCTTTGTGCAGTCGCCGACCAGAAGGATGGTATGACCATGGCCGTCGACATCGCCTTCGTACTCACCGATCACAATGGCGTTATCTTGAGCCTGCTTGATCCCGCCCGGTTTATAGGCCTCGAAGGTAGCCAGTGCTCCCTTGAGCATGTTCACACAGCCGCCATGGCAGATGTCATTGCCTCCCGGGTAGTTCCCCAAATAGATTCGGAGAGGGGTGTCCAAGTCAAGGAGGTTGGAAAACTTGCGATCGAGGTTTTTAGTCTTGTCTCGGAGCTCATCCAGGGGAACTTCACTCCTGATTTCGATATCGTCATCGCTTACCGGTTCCCACCCCCGCGACCTGGCTATCCTGAGATGGTCGATTTCGTTCGGGTCGAATCCGATGAGCCTCGCAGCAACTGAATCAACAGCCACGCCGGACGTTCCCATCATAATGATCCCGAACAACAGAGGTTTAGCCACCATTTCGCATTGCTGACCGATTATCACTGCATCTACTACCACGAGGTTGGGATAGCCTACCTCGTACAAGTCAGCGATCTTTTCCTCGAGATGGTAATCATGGCCGTCCAGACGCTCCTTATGATCACAGATGCCGATGTTCAGCTTGATGGCGCAGGTCAGTTTGCTGGTCATGTGGTGCTTGAGCTTGGGAGCATAGAGCTTGTAGTCAGACTCCACAAAGGTACGCGACAAACGCAAAGACTTATGATAGCTACCTTTGTTAAAGGGGACTTCCACCAGAGCATCCTCATCAAAGAAGCAAATCTTAACCTTGGGTTTCTTACGGAATCTGTTGTATCCAGCCACTGCAAAGTTGTACCGCGTGGGCATATAGATGGCTGTCCTCTCACCTATGATGATCTTTTCCACTTCTGGCCGTGCTGCCAGCTCATCGAGGAGTGCCTCGATGACGATGGGATGGGTATAGGAGAAACGAGAGTATCTCCTATGGGCAAAGACAACGTTGGGCTTCAACAGCACCCTGCCAAAAGGCTTGGCGCCAAGCTCCTCCATGCCCTCAGCCACTATATTCCGGATGCGATTAAGGTCTTCGTAATCAGGACAACTTCGGATGATAACCTTGTGCTTGTCTGCCATGGCACCCTCTCTTTACATCAGAGGTTTCCCTATCGCTTGACGAATAGCTGCTTCAAGGTTCGGGTCGGGGAAGGTAACTACTTGGTCAGCCCCAGCAAATGTCGGGGATAGTAGCAGCGACGTCAGACTCATTAGAAGAACAGCTATGAACAGATTCTCCAGCACTCTCATTGTTTCCTCTCTGCGGTCGCACTAGGCAGAGTGCCTATCATGAGGACAGGACACGAGCGTTTCCTTATTTGCTGCATCCGCACCTACAAAACGGTCCGCTCCCAGCAGAAGCAGAGCAAAAGGTGGGAAAGGACATCAGCACTACGTAGGAAGGTGTGGTGGACAAATATATAGCACAGAGCCATGGAGGTGTCAAGAAGGCCAAATAGAATGCAACCCTCTGCATGCCATGTTGCACGAAACGCTAGAAGGTGCAATGCTGATCGTTCCGCACTTGACATTCTGACAGCGAACGGTTTATTCTCCATACTAACCTAGGGGGGAACCAGAAAGGAGGTAAACCGATGCAAGCATATTGTATGAAATGTCGCGCCAAAAAGGAAATGAAGAACGCCAAGAGCATAACCATGAAGAACGGTAAGCCAGCGACTCAAGGCATATGCTCGACCTGTGGCACCAAGACGTTCAAGATAGGGAAGGGTTAAGGCATTATCGTACCTTTAAGCCATTAAGAAGACAGTGGATACGAATACCTGGCGTTAGTGAGTCATGCCCAAACCAAAGCGGAATGCCGCATAGGTAGTATTGTTCCTCTTTGCGTTGATTACTATCGTTGCGCTTATTTTGTCATTCGTGAGTACGTGCCATCCGCTGTAGCGGTGTGGATGAAACTGCCGGCTACTGGCTAGAGGGTGACATTGTCGGTTTCGCCGAAGTCAAGATTAATCTTGGCCCTATTGTCCTTTCCGCTGCTGCTGGGGATATACGGCCTGAACAGGGTCTATCTTCGTGACTATTGGTGGGGTTTATCAAGGCTGGCAGCAGGGGTGTTTGTAGCGTACGAAATCGGATGGAATGATAATTTTGTTAATGGGAAAGGCTCTAATATCGCATTGCTCCTTCTTCTGGGGCTATATGCGATATTGATAATTTGGTCTTTTGTGGATTTCGTTCTAGCTGTCGCGGGCAGGACCAAGGATGCCAACGGGCAATTAATCACGAGATGGTGGTAACGAGTTGTAAGAGAGCATGAAGCAGTAAAGGGCGGTGGTGGGGTCTACTTTAATCGTTAAACCTTGTCGCAGCCCCTTTTCCTGTTATTCTTGGCTATTATGCCCAGTTGATTAGGATTTCTTCTCACTACGTATCTTAAGTTCCCTTCTGAAATCTCTGACCCCGAAGAAGATGCATCCTATGCCAGCAATAAAATAAACGTAAGGCCAACGGCGTGTATACCAATGCTAGAAGTTAGGGCGCCTCTAGCGGAGGTTGCAAAGCCGATGGCAGTTGACCTGGCGAAGATCCACCCATCGAGACCCACCAGGCCAATCAGTGTGATACAATGATTGTGGCAGGTCATCTTCATGGATTTCCATCTGCACTTGGATGGCACGGTCTATTCGGACTGGTGGAGGAATTGGTAGGAGCTGCCTAGGAGGATCTAATGATGCGAGACAGCGTGGAATCTGAATCTCGTGGTTTTATGAAGAGCAGGGTCATTCTCACTGCTGCAGAGCTGGATTTCTTCACCAGGCTTGATTTGGAATCTCTCTCTGCGAGAGAACTATCGGATGCCCTCGAACTTGATGAAAGAGCATCCACACGGCTGCTGGACTGTTTGGTGGCCCTCGATTATCTGAAGAAGGAACAGGGGCGTTACCGGACAACCGAGAGAGGGTCACGTCTTTCCTCTGGCCATCCGCAATCGATTCTTCCATCGGTCAGACACGCCATTCGCCTCTGGAATAACTGGAGCCATCTAACAGCGAACATCAGACAGCGCGCCAATTCTTCGTTAAGGGCAGGTGCTGGGTCGCTTTCCGACTGGGACAGGCAGGCGTTCATCGGTGCCATGGACGTGACTGCTAGGCAAGTTGCCCAGGACATCAGCCAGAAATACAATACAGCCCCGTATCACCGGATGCTGGATGTAGGAGGAGGGTCCGGTGCCTATACCATTGCTTTCCTTAAGCAGAATCCGATGTTACAGGCTGTCCTCTTCGATTTGGCAGCTGTCATTCCTATTGCCCGAGAAAACGTAAGGCAGACCAACCTTGAAACGAGGGTGAGTTTTGTGCCGGGCGATTTCTATGTTGATGAGCTTCCTCGCGGTTGTGATCTGGCTCTGCTATCCGCCATTATTCACCAGAATAGTCCGAGTCAGAACTTGCTTCTTTTCCAGAAGATATATCGGGCGCTTGGTAATAATGGCGTATTGCTGATCCGTGACTTCGTCATGGATTCAACTCGGACAAAGCCGCTCAGCGGCGCTATGTTTGCCCTAAATATGCTGGTCGGCACTCACGGGGGCGATACCTACACGTTCGAGGAAATTGAAGGCAGTTTGAAGGAGGCGGGTTTTGCCGAGGTGGAATTGTTAGCAGCGGATGGCGAAAAGATGGATCAACTGGTACAAGCCAGGAAAAGTGAGTGTAGGCCGTAGGGCTGTTTAGTCGTTTTTCTCGTTCCTTCTGAAATCCTTCTCTTGCGCGCATTGCTAATATAGCTTGCCTTACTCTGGAAGATGCGGATGTCGCGACCACAACATCTTCAAGATATGGTCACAATAGTAACATTCTGTTGCCCTTTGCAATAGGAGTCAATACGCCCACGTAGTCATCGGGATGTCTGCATGGAATTAAAGCATGAAAAGCTCTTCTTTTCAATTGAAATTAATGTCACAAAATGAGTTTTCGTGTGACGCCGCTGAGTTCCAGATCAGTTCCGGTGCCCAGGCCCACTATTATCATTTCCGATCTCCAATCCAAATAGGAAAAGCTTGTCTGTATGCTAACATACCCATTGACAGCAGG
>DAOUMT010000214.1:0-4163 GCA_034409195.1 Dehalococcoidia bacterium | reverse complement strand
GTATGATTGGGGCGTAGATAGTAGTAGTCGGCATATGCTCCCAGGAAATGAGGAGGAACCTCGCAGCAGCTTACTACTGGAAGGGGCGCCATGGGGCAAGCCGGGTCTTGTCCTCTCAAGCATGCCCGGCAGTGTCCACAGGGAAAGAAATAGCGGTAAACCACGCGATCACCCTCTGCAAGGGGCTGGCCGGCTGAGTCTGTTGAGACGCCTTGTCCCAGTTTGGCCACGGTGCCCGTCATCTCATGACCCAGGATCGCCGGCAATGGTGCTCCCATCGCATCTATGTTAGTATCACCTCGCCACATATGAAGGTCGGAGCCGCATATGTTAGCCCGCCTCACTTTAATCAGGATGGCCCCGGGTTCGGGTTCAGGCACCGGATACTCCTTGATCTCAAAGCGCTGCCCCAAGCCTTTATAGACTGCTGCTCTACCGCTCTTGACCTTAGCCATCGAAAAACCTCCTTTTTATTTGAATATTGGACAATACCAAGCCGTACGTGTGATAGTGATGAACATATGTTATCTTAGTAGACGTTATACCGGCTTAATCAACCGACCAGGCTTTACCATAGGCTGCTATTTGTACTCTTATTCCATTCTAATATGTTTATCGAGTCTGCTCGATCGACTCTTTTAGTATGGACAACATTTTATCAAGCTCATCTTCTGTAATGATTAACGCTGGCCACAGGTAGACTGCTCGGTCTCTGGGGCGGAGGAAAAGGCCCAGTTCATAAGCTTTCCACGCTATTCGAGAAGCCCGCTCGGTGCCGCCACTGACATCATTTATCTCCACCACCCCCATCATTCCCATCGCCCGGACCTTGGAGCCATTGAGTAGTGAGCCAAGCTCATGCATTCCTTCGTTAAGTTGATTAATCCGGGGTTCGCACTTCTCGAGCACATGCTCGCTCTCATAGACATTTATTGCCTCTAGCGCCAGTGCCGTGATTATGGGATTCCCTCCGAAAGTGTGGCTGTGGTTAAAGGTCTTATCTCTGCCATCGCCGTTATTGCGAAATGAGTTGTAGATACGGCTATTCACCACCGCCGCGCTTAAGGGAATGTAACCTCCGGTCAGGCCCTTACCCACCGTCATAATGTCCGGCGTAATTCCAGCGCGTTCACACGCAAACATGTAGCCGGTGCGACCAAACCCGACTGCTATCTCATCAGCGATCAGAATCAAGTAATACTCGTCGCAAACTTTGCGCAAACGTCTCAGGTATTCTTCTGGATAAATCCGGATTCCGGCGGCGGCCTGACATAACGGTTCTACGATGACAGCGGCTATTTCCCAATGATGCGCTCGCAGGATTTTTTCCATGGAGTCGAAGCATTCGATATCGCACATCTCTGGCTCTTTGTGGCAGGGGCACTGGAGACAATGAGGCGACAGAGCGCGGTAAGCGGGCCGGATCACATCCCGGTAGTCCCTGTGAAAGGCTTCGACATATCCCACCCCCATGGCACCCAATGTATCACCGTGATAGCCCTCTTCTAAGCCGACAAAGTAAGAGCGACCTTTTTCGTCTATATTGGCCCAATACTGTACGGCTATCTTGAGCGCAGCCTCAACCGAAGAAGCGCCATCACTGGCAAAGAAGGAATGGCTCAAGTCTCCCGGCGTGATTTGGGCTAGCCGTTCCGCTAGATTAATGGCCTGGGGATGGGACATCCCGCCCAGGATCGCATGCTGAAGTTTACTCGTCTGTTTCTGGATTGCTTCGATGAGTCTGGGATGCCCATGGCCAAGGTTCACACACCACCACGAGGCAATCCCATCGAGTAGGGCCCGTCCCCCAATCTCGTAAAGATAGACTCCCTTGGCACTCTCGATAATAGGAAATGGCCTTTTCTCTAGGGCGTTAATATCAGTACAGGGGTGCCAGAGATATTTTATATCACGCTCACGCAGACTATCACCCATGCACTTTACTCCCGTCCAGCCTATCGAGAATATGTGGGAAGCCGGTCATATCATGTTCGAACTGTTTCCATGTCCCTTGCGTCATCGAGTTCAGATTATCCAAAAACCGGATCTTGCCAAGCACCCTCACATTGCCAAATTGAGCGATTATTTTGGGATTATCCTCTTCAATGTACTGGTTCTCGGCCCTGGTCGGTTCCACATGATTGAACACCACGCCAATCAAGTCTATCCCGGCTGTCCGCAGGGCGTGTATTGACAGCAAAGTGTGATTTATGGTGCCCAGACCAAATTTTGAGACCAGTACCACTGGATACTCCAGCACTTTCATCAGGTCGAGCATCGTCTGACTCTCATTCAGCGGCGCCATAGTACCGCCAGCACCTTCTATGATGACAGCTTGATGCTTTTCCAGCAGCCTGTCAGCACAATTCTTGATTCTGAGTGGTTCAGGGTAATGCCGGGCCATTCTACCCGCCAGATGAGGACTACAGGAAGGCCCATAGACGTATGGGGCCATTAGCTTCACTTCATTATACCCTGGCCGGAAACCCGAGACGGAAAAACAAAATTCCAGGTCGGAAGCAACCAGTCGGCCACCGCACGGCTCAGCGCCAGTCTGCACAGGTTTCATCGGCACAGCATCGATGCCCTGATTTCGTAGCCATCGCACGATGCCGGCAGTCACCAGTGTTTTGCCAACACCCGTGTCGGTGCCGGTAACAAATACTCCTCGGCTCATTAAGCTACTCCCGCTCTTTTTGCGCAATCTGCTATTATGCCGGCCGCTTTTTCCAGGGCCTCCTCACTCATTGATAGGGTTGTTGACAGGCGCACCCGCGCCGTGCCTACTGGGACCGTGGGCGGACGTATTGCCTTTATCAGGAGACCTCTTTCCATCAGCAGGCCCGAGAAATATACAGTTTTTTCGTTGCTTCCGATAAGCACCGGCAGAATGTGCGACTCAAACTCAGGCAGGTTCAAACCGTAATGCATCAGTAAGTCCCTAAACCAGCGTGCCCTTTCCAGCAATGTCCTCGCTAGTTCAGGGTGTGATATCACGATTGATACAGCCGCACGGCCACTGGCAAGGCAGGCTGGGGCTAGGCCCGTTGAATAAATAAAGCTACGGGCCTTATTCACTAGGAACTGGCGTAGCGAACGTGAACAGGCGACGAATCCTCCGTAGCCTCCGAGGGCCTTGCTCAGTGTCCCTACAATGACATCGGGGCGGACCTCGTTTCCTGGAATCCGGCAGACACCACCGCCATTCCTACCTATAACTCCGATAGCATGCGCTTCATCAATAATCAGCAGCGCGTTGTAGCGTTCGGCCAATTTCGCCAGGCTCTCAACCGGAGCGATATCTCCATCCATACTGAACACCGACTCCGATACAATGATTCTTCTATTCTCCGCCTTGTCTTTCTTCAAGAGGTCTTCCAAGTGGTCCATGTCCTTGTGCTGGTACAGAGAACAATGGGCGCGACTCAGCCTGATTCCATCAATTAGACTGGCATGATTCAACTGGTCGGAGTACACCCCATCTCCCCGCTCCGCCAGCGCTGAGAGCACCCCCAGATTAGTCAGGAACCCACTACCGAATACCAGGGCGGCTTCAGTCCCCATCATATGCGCTAGGTCGGATTCAAGCTCATCATGCAGCTTCAAATGTCCAGCCAGAAGGCGGGAGGCAGTGGCTCCGCAGCCATATTGGCTGATTGCTTGAACCGCTGCATCCTTGAGGCGCTGGTCACGCGCCAAGCTCAGGTAGTCGTTGGAAGAGAAATTCAATAGTTTCTGCCCATCGACAGATATCTCCCCACCTGTTCCTGGCAAAACCAGCAAGTCCCGGAACAGCCCCCGGTCTTTAAGGGAAGCAAGCTCTTTTTCGAAAAATGTATTCCAAATGGGGTTCGGCATAGCGTTTCTCTAAAGTGCTAGTGCGATGCTTTTTATACTTCGTTAGATTAGTTTCTTTGCCTGAGGGATAATGGTCTGCAAGGATATGCTCCGATGTCATGCCCACGCACTTAAGATGCACCACATTAGTCTTCAGTATCTTCAATCGTAGATTCAAAACCCATATCAGCAATCATCCTACTGACTTCACCCACCGAAGTTCCTCCGGTAGTCAGGTAACCGGTCACGAAAATTGAGTCAACCGGGTAAAGGGCTAGGGGCTTCAGAGCGCGCATGTGGTATTCCCAGCCTCCGGCGGCACGCAC
>DAOUMT010000213.1:0-7711 GCA_034409195.1 Dehalococcoidia bacterium | reverse complement strand
ATGTCGCAAATAGTTCAGAGAGGAGGCGAGAACGAAAATGAGCCAGAGTAAGAGTACCAAGTCAATCATTCCCGGCTGGAAGGCTATCGGTTTCATGGTGATTAGGGGGTTCGGTCTTTTCCTCAGCGTTTCCGGCATGGCCGGCATAGCGCTTATTCTCGGGCCGCTGAACAGCGTCATAAAGGACCTGACATTTAACCTGATTTTCGAAAGCAAGGTTTACGCTTTTCTCCTCTGTCTGGCTATGGCGGTTGTGGGAGGCGCTCTGGACTTCGTCGGGAACCTGGGCCTTAAACGGGTAGAAGAATCGTGATCCCCCTCCCTACCGATTAAAGCAGTCCCTACGTTTAATTATCTTGAGTGTAGCGTCGTTACTCTGGTCACGATGAAGAATACGTCGCCACAGGAGTGGCGACGCTACGTATGTATTTCGGGCGTTGGAATGTTAGAATTAGGAAATAAAGGGCATTGAAGTGGAAACCATCGGTAAAAATATCCTGGACTTCTTCTATCCTCAGTTGAAGGAACTGGTGCGCTCTCTCGGCGAGCCTACCTACCGAGCTGACCAGATAATGTGGTGGATTTACGGAAAGCTAGCCACATCTTTTGAGGAAATGACAGACCTGCCTCAATCCCTTCGTCAAAAGCTCGCCGAAGCGGCTTCATTATCCGGCCTGACGTCTGTAGATGAGAAAATTTCCGCAGACGAACAGACCAGGAAGGTGCTGTTCAGGCTGGGCGATGGCAGGACTATAGAGTCCAGCCTCATGCTTTATGCTCCCACTGACTCGAGCCGGGAGCGCCGCACAGTCTGCGTCTCTACCCAGGTGGGCTGTGCCATCGGCTGCTCCTTCTGCGCTACAGGGCAGCAGGGCTTCGAGCGTAACCTGAGCCCCGGCGAAATCATCGGGCAAATCCTCTATTTCATGCGCCTGGTAAGCGCGGAACAACAGGGTGATAAAGAGCAAGCACCGGCGAGACGCTCCGTCACCAATGTGGTGTTCATGGGCATGGGGGAGCCGCTGGCGAATTACGAGGCGGTATGGCAGGCTGTGGTGACGCTGAACTCCAAACATGGATTGGCGCTCGGAGCCAGGCAGATAACCATCTCCACGGTAGGGCTGGTGCCCCAGATTCGCCGCCTCGCCAGGGAGAGCATCCATATCGAGCTGGCTGTTTCCCTCCACGCTGCCAATGATGCTCTGAGAAACAAGCTTGTCCCTGTTAATAGAAAATTTCCTTTGAGCCAGTTGATTCCGGCATGCCGGGACTATTTTAAGAAGACGGGGCGGCGTCCCACTTTCGAGTACGCGCTTTTCAGGGGGTTGAACGACTCCGTAAACCAGGCCCATGAGCTGGCACACCTGCTGGAGGGCATGAACTGTCAGGTAAACCTGATAGCAGGCAACCCGACCAACTGCAAGGAATTTACTCCGTCGCCCATGAAGAAGGTGCTGGCGTTTCAGGACATTCTGAGGAATAGTGGAGTTTCCAGCACCATAAGGGTATCCAAAGGTGTGGATATAGAGGCCGGTTGCGGCCAGTTCCGCAGCAGATACATTCGTGCCCGATAAGTTATGGTCATGAATGTATTAGCGCGCTCTTCTCTCGACCTCACAGCCTATCTTGTGCAGCTCTGCCATCAGCGGGGTGGGGTCTTCCGAAGTTAGGTGGACAACAAAGTTATGCTGCTCCCGTTCGGGAAAGGGAAGCATAAACATAGTTTCCACTTCTACACCCAGTTTGTTGATGATGCCTATTATCTGCTCGATCTGCTTGGTTCCACCGCAGTTCTTCACTATTAGTCGGGAGCCAGCCTTGCCTATTCCCAGGATGGGGTTGAGTATCTTGTAGAAAAAGTCGTTGGTGGTGGCTATGCCCACCAGCCTGCTGTCATCCACCACCAGCAGGGCGCCTATCTTTTTCTCCTGAGCCAAGGTCACTCCCTCTTCAACCGTGGCGTCGGGGCTGACAGTTACGGGATTCTTGGTCATTACGTCTCTGACTGTGACCTTGTTCAAGATACGGGTAAGGTCGTGTATATTGAAGCTCGAAATCTGGGAAGGGCCGACTCTGTCGAGCTGGTCCCTGGTGACTATGCCCACCAGCAACCCTCTATCTACTACAGGTATGCGCCGTACACGGTGCGCTTCCATTACTCTTCTAGCTTCGGCCAGAGAGGTATTGCTGGGTATAGTAATCACATTTGTAGTCATTACATCGCTCATATACATGGGCAGCCTCCGTTATCATAGATGAAGCTATCTGGAGCCCCTTGAGGGCGAAAATCCGTGTAGTGGAATTCTATGCGGAGTGAGGCATTGTGTCAAGGTCTTCGCTGCGCCTTAAACGCGAAGATTATGGTATACTACACACGGCGGTGCGAAATGAAAATAGATGTAATTGTCGCCCCAACTTTCCTCGATGAAAAAGCCATCCAGGGATACCAGTGCGCGGTAATCGATGTTCTCAGGGCGACCAGCACTATCATCACAGCCCTGGTAAGCGGGGCGACCGGAGTGCGCCCCTGTAAGACTATTAAGGAAGCGAAGACAAGCGTGGCCAAGCTGCCTCGCGACTCCTATCTTCTGGGTGGGGAAGAGATGGGCGAAAACATACCTGGGTTTGACCTGGGGAACTCGCCTTTTGAATACATGTCCAGGGAGGTGGTTGAAGGCAGAGTCATATACTCCTATACCACGAATGGCACAGGGGCGATTCGCAAAGCCTTCGAGAAGAGCGGTAACCCTGTATATATAGCTGCTCTGCTGAACTTGTCTGCCGTGTCGTCCGCGCTGGTAAAGGCAGTGTCTGTTGATAAATTCGAGGGAATTAACATTCTCTGTGGAGGCCGCCAGGGCCAGCCTTCTGAAGAGGACAACTTCTGCGCAGGTCTGATTATTGACGCGCTTACTCGCGGACTCAAGGCACGTGGCATTGTACCTCGCTTAGGAGATACAGCTTCTACCGTAGCCAACGATGCGTTATCCAAGAGAGGCTACAGTCTGGAAGTGCTGAGGTCTAGCGAGCACGGCCGCTTTCTGGAATCTATCGGGTTTTCGGACGACCTGATATTTGCCTCCAGGATAGACTTTTATAATATTGTTCCTGTCTTTAATGGAGGCCTGGTCGTCCCGCCCCAGCCGTCCTCGGACCGCTAGACGCTCCTAACCTCAGCTTCCTACTGCCTTGCTAAAAAATTTCTAAGCAGCTATTTTTATGGGGCATAGATATGGTTAGGGCAGGTCTCAGACCTGCCCTAATTTTGCAATAGTAACGTAAGCTGTGTATTACCACTTTTCCTGTTGTAACCGGGCTATGAGCCACTTCTTCAGCCGCTCGTCCAGTTTGCCCACCCAGGACTCAATTTTACGAATATCGCCGCTGGCGATAGCCGCTTTCTCCTCAGGAGTCAAGTCATACTCTTTCAGAGCCTCGACGGGGTTCTCCGCCAGTCTGGCGAAGAAGGCGTTATCCTGAGAGGCCCTATCCAGTACCGCAAGCACTGCTTTGACTGCGGAGACCTTGAACTCTGGGATTTTCGCCGACGGGTCTGAGGCAGTGCTGGTCACCACATTTACCGGCAACTCGCTCCAGTGGAACGCCATGAAGGCAAGACCCGGTGCAGTCTCATCCGTTATGCGAACGGGCGCCTCTATTTTACCCCTCTCGGATGCTATAGCGACTATGTCGCCATCCACGATACCGAGCTTCAACGCATCTTCGGGGTGGATGTCGATAGTGCCGTTAGGGCACAGCTTGTCCAGCACTTCAGACCGGCGGGTCATGCTGCCGGTATGATAGTGCTCCAATATCCTTCCTGTGGTAAGGATAAGCGGGAATCCTGATGAGACTGATTCCGCCGGAGGCTTGTATTCTACGGCATGGAATTTGCCCAGCCCGCGATTGAATTTGTTCTGGTGCAAGATAGGCGTCCCGGGATGGTTCCTGTCCGTGCAGGGCCACTGCAATCCATAGCCATTCAGTCGGTCATAATGAATACCGCCGTATATCGGGGTCAGCGAGGCGATCTCCTCCATTATCTGTTCGGGGTTCTTGTAGCCGAAAGGATGTCCCATCTTCTCGGCAAGCAAGGTGATAATCTCCCAGTCCGCTTTAGCCTCGCCGGGAGGCTCGACGGCTTTTCTCACCCTCTGCACACGTCTCTCGGTGTTGGTGAATGTGCCATCTTTCTCGGCGTAAGCCGTTGCTGGCAGAATAACATCGGCGATAACGGCCGTCTCTGTGGGGAATATGTCCTGTACTACCAGGAACTCCAGGTTGGTCAGGCTCTGGCGTGTGTGCCGCATATCAGGGTCGGTAATGATTGGGTTCTCTCCCATGATATACATCGCTTTGACCCCGCTCCCCGGCTTGGTGCTCATCATCTCTCCCATGGTAAGCCCTGGTTTTGCTGGCAGGGCGCTGACGCCCCACGCGGCCTCAGCCGACTTCCTTTTCTCCTGGTCGGTTACCGCCTGATAGCCGGTGAGGACGTTAGGCAGGGCTCCCATATCGCAGGCTCCCTGGACGTTGTTCTGGCCTCTCAGCGGACTCAGGCCGGTGCCTTCCCTGCCGATATTGCCGGTCAGCATCAGCAAGTTCGCCAAGGTCTTGACATTATCTGTGCCCGTGGTGTGCTGAGTTATGCCCATGCCGTACAAAACGGCGGCCTTCTCAACTCCGGCAAACATGCGTGCAGCCTTTATTATGTCAGCCCTGGGTACGCCGGTTATCTTTTCGGCCATCTCAGGTGTGTATTTCTTGACGGTCTCCGCCAATTGCTCGAATCCTTCAGTTCGCTCCTGGATGAACTTCTTGTTGTGCAGGTTCTCCTCGATAATTACGTGCATCATGGCATTGATTAGAGCCACGTCCGTTCCAGGCTTATGCCGTAAATGTATCGATGCCATTTTGGCAAGCTCGGTAGTGCGGGGGTCGGCGATAATAAGTTTGGTGCCCTTGAATTTCACCCCTTGGCGGATGAGCCGCCCGATAATGGGATGACACTCTGTAGTATTGGAGCCAATTACGAAAAGTAAGTCTGCCTTTCCCACATCGGCTATTGAGTTGGTCATTGCTCCGCTTCCGAACGCTTGGGCCAGACCGGCCACAGTGGGGGAGTGTCAGAGGCGGGCACAGTGGTCTATATTGTTGGTCCCGATTACCGCCCGGGTGAACTTTTGCAGGAGGTAATTCTCCTCGTTGGTGCACTTGGCTGAGCTCAGCACGCCAATGCTGTCAGGCCCGTATTTCTCCTTTATCTGGTTGAGTTTTTTGGCTACTAGGTCGAGCGCCTCATCCCAGGTTGCTTCGCGGAATATATCTTTGAAGTTGCCGTTGACCTGTATGTCTTTGCCCTTGCCCTCTTTTCTGATCAAGGGCTTGGTCAGTCTGCTGGGATGGTTGACGAAGTCGAAGCCGAAGCGTCCCTTGACACAGAGGCCGCCCTTGTTTACAGGACTCTCCCTATCGCCCTGGACTTCGACGATCTCATTGCCGCGCATGCCCACATATATCGAGCAGCCGACGCCGCAATAAGGGCAGATAGTTTTGACATAGCGCGTTGCCTGCCTGGTGCGCTTGGGCACCAGAGCGCCTGTGGGACACCTGGCGATGCACTCACCGCAGGACTCGCAAATTGAATCATGTATCGGCTTGTCGCCGAATGTGCTCACTTTAGCTGCATAGCCGCGGTATGCCAGGTCGATAGCGCCTACGCCTGCTATTTCCTGACAGGCCCGCACGCATCTGCCGCAGAGGATGCACTTGTTATGGTCGCGGTCGAAGGCAGGATGGCTTGTATCAATGGGCAGAACCCTCGTGCCCTTGCGCAGCCGATCAAAGTGCTCCTGCTCGATGCCCAGGTAGCGAGCGACCTTCTGCAGCTCGCACTGCTGGTTTTTAGCGCAGGTGAGGCAGTCGCCGATGTGGTTAGCCATGATTAGCTCGATGGCTATGCGCCGTGCCTGGTTTACCTTGGGCGTCTCGGTATGAACTACCATCTTATCTGCCGCCGGAGTAGTGCAGGAGCTGACTATGCCGCGCATTCCATCAATTTCAACTACGCAGAGCCGGCAAGCGCCATAGGGTTTCAGGTCGGGGTCATAGCAAAGTGTAGGGATATATATGTCGGCACCCAGTGCTGCCTCCAGCACAGTAACTCCCTTGGGCGCCTCTATCTTCTTGTCGTCGATGGTCAGGGTTATAGTCGTCGCTTTTTTCTCTTCCGCGGTAGTTGAGGCAGTCGTGGTCATCTGATTCCTCCCTTTACTTAGGCCTTACCGCCTACCGGCACAGGTTCTGCCGGGGCTTTTACAGGTGCCCCCGAGGAGACTGCTACGGCACTGAACTTGGCCGGGCAAACATCCAGGCATGTCCCGCATTTTGCACACTTGCTCTGGTCTATGACGTGCACCATCCGCTTGCCGCCTTTGATTGCTTCCGACGCGCAGGCTCTGGCGCAGATACCGCATCCCTGGCACTTCTCGGGGATGATGTAGTAAGAGACCAGTTCCCGACAGGCTAAAGACGGACATCGTTTCTCATTTATATGGGCTTCGTATTCATCTCTGAAGTAGCGAATAGTGGTCAGCACCGGGTTGGGAGCTGTCCCGCCCAAAGCGCAAAGCGAGCCGTTCTTAATTGCATCGCCTAACTCCAGAAGCAGCTCTATATCTCCGGGTCTGCCTTTACCGTTTACTATATCCTGCAAGATATCCAGCATCTGTTTCGTTCCCAGTCTGCACATTACGCATTTGCCGCAGGACTCGGATTGAGTGAAGTTAAGGAAATACCTGGCCACATCGACCATGCAGGTAGTCTCATCCATCACTACCATTCCGCCGGAGCCCACTATGGAGCCAGCGGCGGCTAAAGACTCGTAGTCAACGGGGGAATCGAGGAAGCTGGTGGGCAGGCAGCCTCCCGACGGCCCGCCGGTCTGCGTTGCTTTGTATTTCTTGCCACCCAGGATTCCGCCACCTATTCCGTAGATAATCTCGCGCAGGGTAATGCCCATAGGCACTTCGATAAGCCCGGTGCGCACGACCTTGCCTACCAGTGAAAAAGTCTTGGTGCCCTTGCTTTTCTCGGTGCCGTAGCTAGCGAACCAGCTCGCGCTTTTCTGAAGGATGGCTGAGACGTTGGCCCAGGTTTCCACGTTGTTGATATTGGTGGGTTTGCCCCACAAACCGGATTGAGCGGGGAAGGGAGGCCGTGAGCGAGGCATGCCGCGGTTGCCTTCAATGGAGGCCATCAGCGCTGTCTCCTCACCGCAGACGAAGGCTCCAGCACCCTCTTTTATCTTGATATGAAAGTTGAAACCGGAACCCAGGATATTATCGCCAAGCAATCCGTATTCCTCCATCTGTTTCAGGGCGACTACGAGCCGCTTAATTGCCAGCGGATACTCTGCGCGGATATAAACGTAACCTTCCGATGCACCGATGGCGTAAGCGCCGATGAGCATACCTTCCAGTACAGCGTGGGGATCGCCTTCCATCACTGCCCTGTCCATGAAAGCCCCGGGGTCTCCTTCATCAGCATTGCAAACAATATATTTGGTGGTGCCCGGCGCATCGTGGCAGAATTGCCATTTCATCCCTGTGGGGAAGCCTGCGCCGCCTCGACCGCGCAATCCCGATTTCTTCATCTCATCGATTATTTCCTGAGGCTTCATCTTCAGCGCTTTAATGAAGCCCTCGTAACC
>DAOUMT010000212.1:0-2862 GCA_034409195.1 Dehalococcoidia bacterium | reverse complement strand
CACCTGGGGTGGGCAAGGAAAGTATCGGATGTAGGGGCGACCCATTGGGTCGCCCCTACAATAAATGTAGCGTCGCCACTCCTGAGGCGACGCTTTTACGTCGTGGCAGGAATTACAACAACTATTGACTGGCCGGGTATTTGCTGATATTATCATAGTCCGATATCAGCAGACGATATTATGGATGCGGGTATGTTTCAGGAATTCTTTTTGGGCTTCGTGAAAATCCATATCCTCTATCATGCGTCGAAACAGCCTATCTACGGCGCTGAGATTTTGGAGGAATTGGCCCGGCACGGCTATCGTCTCAGCCCCGGCACGCTATATCCCACGCTGCACCGACTGGAGAAGGATGGCTATCTGTCCGTGGAGAGAAGGGTGATTGAAGGCAAGGTACGAAAATATTACTCCATTACCGGGCAGGGGTTGGCTGTGCTTGGCGAGTCCAAAAAGAAAATCGCTGAACTTGTGGATGAGGTGCTTCTGGATAAATAGATTATGCAACAAGACGGCGAAAAGAAGGTTCTAGGGATCAGCCGCAATGTCTTTTTCCTGGGCTGGGTGAGCTTGCTCACCGATATGTCCAGCGAAATGATTTTCAATGTACTGCCCTTGTTTCTGCTGAATGTGCTCAAGGTGAGCACGCCCATAATTGGTCTCATCGAGGGCATTGCTGAGGGCACAGCCAGCCTGTTCAAGCTGGTCAGCGGCTGGCTCAGCGATCGACTGGGGCAGAGAAAAAGCCTGACTGTCTTCGGCTACAGCCTATCGACGCTGTCGAAGCCATTTCTCTACATCGCCAGCAGTTGGGCTGTTGTGCTGGCAGTGCGCTTCACCGACCGTGTGGGGAAGGGTATTCGCTCCGCCCCCAGGGATGCTCTGGTGGCCGACTCCACCGCCGATAACGAGAGAGGCAGGAGCTTCGGCTTCCATCGCGGCATGGACACCGCCGGCGCGGTCCTCGGCATCGCTCTGGCTGCATTAATTGTTTACCTTGTAGAGCGGGAAGCGCTTCAGCTAACCTGGCATGCCTTCAGAACTCTGGTGCTATCGGGAATTGGGCCCGCAGTCCTGGCTGTGCTCATACTTCTGTTCTTCGTCAGGGAGAAGAGAAGCAGCGCTCAGCGCAAGCCTGGTCAGCCCGCGGTAACGCCGCCGAAACCCGAAGCTCCGGCGAAGATAGCGCTCGACGGGCGTTTCAAGCTGTTTCTGGTGATGATGGTGCTGTTCACACTGGGGAACTCCAGCGATGCCTTCCTCGTCCTGCGGGCTCAGAACCTGGGCTTTTCGGTCTTCTGGGTGCTCGTGCTGTTCGTGGCTTTCAATCTGGTCTATGCGCTGGTTTCGATGCCTGCGGGGGTAGTCTCGGACAGGCTGGGCAGGAAGCGCGTTATCGTAGCAGGCTGGACCATCTATGCGCTGTCCTATATGGGACTGGGCCTGGCATCGTCAAAGTGGGAGGTATGGCTGCTGTTCGCTTTCTACGGGCTTTACTATGGACTATCCGAAGGAGTGAGCCGGGCCTTTGTCAGCGATCTGGTGCCTGTAGAAAGGAGAGGTACCGCCTATGGCTGGTATCATGCTGCTGTGGGCGTCTCTCTGCTTCCGGCGAGCGTGATCGCAGGCTTATTTTGGCAGTACATCAATCCTGCGACCACGTTCTACTTTGGGGCGGGAATGGCAGGAGTGGCGATGTTGGGGCTGTGGCTGTTGGTAAGGGAGAGGTAAGAGGGTTGCGATTAGCCTGGAAATAGGTTAGTATCTCTGCAAACATGCCGGGAAGGGGTATTCATGGAAGATAGAATAGCGATATTCATAGACGGCAGCAATCTTTATCATGCACTGCGCTCAAATTTCGGCCGCTACGACTTGAATTTTGCCGAGTTCACCAAGAAGCTCTGCGGGCCTAGGCGCATGTTCCGGACCTATTATTACAACGTGCTGCAAGACCCTACCCAGCGGGCAGAGGGATATCGCGAGCAGCAGGAATTCCTCAACACCCTTCGCGAGACGCCTTACCTGGAGGTCAGGCTAGGGGGCACCAAGATGGCCCCGGGCGGCATCCCTGTGGAGAAGGGAATAGATGTTATGCTGGTCACAGACCTGCTGCATTTTGCCTGGAACAATCTCTACGATGTGGCGGTGCTGGTCAGCGGTGATTCGGACTTCGCCTATGCTCTGCAGGCGATTAAGAACATGGGCAAACACGTTGAGGTGGCCTATTTTGAGAGCAATGTTTCCAAAGACCTTCTGGCGGTGGCCGATAACAAACACCTCTTAAACCGGGACTTCTTCAGGGATTTGTGGGCGCGAAAGGGCCCACGCAGGCACAAAGGGAAGAGGCTGAGTGGGATTTTGCCCAGAGTGGGCATCCCTGAGACAGCAAATATTCCCCGTTAATTTATTGACCAAGTTGAATTATCCGATGGTAGAGGCACGGCATGTCGTGCCTCTACTACATGAACCAAGCGGCAAATGTAATGATTTCTTAACTTTTAGCCACTGTGTTTTATGATTTCTTCATGTCTGTAAGTGTATGATATTGGGCGCGTGAACACCGACTTGCCCTGTTCTTAAGGGGAGAAAGCAATGAAGCCGATCGGTCTTTTGATGAGGGAACACAGGCTTATTGAGCAGCTGATTGCGCTGGTAAATCTACAGGTGTCTGAAATAAGCAAAACTAATAAAGCCGACCCTGAGTTTATTCAGGCAGCAGTAGACTTTATCAGGACCTATGCGGATAGGACCCATCATGGAAAAGAGGAAGACCTCCTGTTCAAAGATCTCGCCGCTAAGCAGCTTGCTCCGGAGCATAAAAAGATTATGGGCGAGTTGGTGGAGGAGCACGCCCTGGCAAGAAGG
>DAOUMT010000211.1:0-6381 GCA_034409195.1 Dehalococcoidia bacterium | reverse complement strand
ATATAGAAGTGGAGATGTATAGGTGCTTGAGGAAGATAGGGTACACGAAGAACTGGTTGATAAAGAAGATAGAATCAGGGAAAAAGTAGACGAGCACGGGGTAAAATGGCGAAAGGTCTACTTCGGTGGCGGGCCACATTTCAGAAACTGGTTTGAACAGACTATAGAGCTATGCGGCAAGGAGAATGTCGAGGTGGAGGAGGTGGATTCGAAAGGATTTCAGTGTTTTGAAGAGGCGGGGGAGAAAATGTACCGCATCTGGGTAAAAGAGACAAAGCCGCAGCTATAGTTTACATAATGCTACAAGCTGAGGCATGATTTAACCATGACCAGTTCGGTTGTCAGATGACTTAAGTGCCCTTTTCAGTGCCAGATATCTTACGCAGGCTTTCGTAAGCCCTTTTAACATCCTCTACAGACGTTTCATCCTCTATCGTAGTGAGGTCGCCCAGGCTTTTACCCTGGGCTACTGCTTTGATGACGCGGCGCATGATCTTGCCGCTCCTTGTCTTGGGTAGTGAATCCACGAAGTAGACTTCATCGGGGGTGGCGATAGGCCCGATTACGTGCCTGAGATGCTCTCCAATTTTCTTTCTCAAATCGGGTGATGGTGAAACCCCTTGCTTCAAGGTAACGAAAAGGACGATTGCCTCTCCTTTTAGAGGGTCTGGCTTGCTGGCTACCGCTGCTTCAGCTACATCGGGATGGGATATGGCGGCAGACTCAAGCTCGGCTGTCCCGATACGGTGTCCTGCCACTTTAAGAACCTCATCTGCCCTGCCCAGGAGCCAGAAGTAGCCATCTTCATCACGCATGGCGAAGTCGCCAGTATAGTAGGAACCGGGAAAGCGTGACCAGTAAGATTGCTTATAGCGCTCCGGGTCACCGTAGACATCGAGAAGCAAGCCTGGCCAGGGTTTCCTGATTATGAGATAGCCTGTTTGGCCGGGAGCAGTCTCTTTGCCTTCGGAATCGACCACAGCGGCATCAATTCCAGGGAGAGGGAAAGTCGCCGAGCCCGGCTTCAGCGGTATAGGCTCGATACCGGGTGTGGGCGAAATCATAATACCTCCGGTCTCCGTCTGCCACCAGGTGTCAACGATCTGGCATTTCTCTCTACCTATATATTTGTAATACCACTGCCAGGCTTCCGGATTTATCGGCTCGCCTACGCTGCCCAGAAGCTCCAGGCTGGAGAGGTCATGCTTCTGAGGCCCTTCCGGTCCGTAGCGCATAAACAGCCGCACTGCTGTAGGTGACGTGTAGAAAATGCTTACGCCGTATTTTTCGACTATATCCCACCATCTGTCCACAGCGGGGTAGTCGGGAGCACCTTCATAGAGCACAATGGCTGCGCCGTGTGACAGAGGAGCATATACAATGGAGCTGTGTCCGGTTACCCAGCCAACATCTGCAGTGCACCAGTAGACTGACTCCTCTTTTATATCGAAGACCCACTCATACGCAGAATGGTTGAAAACCAGGTAGCCGCCTGTGCTATGCACCACGCCCTTGGGCTTACCGGTAGTCCCTGAGGTGTAAAGTATGTACAAGGGGTGAGTGGATTCCAGAGGCTCGGGCTTGATTAATACCTCCGCCTCATCGAGCAGTGAGGAAAGCCAGACATCTCTTCCCTCGGTCATAGGCACCTGGTGGCCCGTTCTTTTGACTACCAGAATCTTTTCTATTGTGCTGCATTGTGAAGCTGCCTCGTCCGCAATCTCTTTGAGCGGCACTATCTTGCCGCGGCGGTATCCTCCGTCCGACGTGATAATTACCTTGGCCTTTGTATCTTCGATTCTGTCGCACATGGCTTGTGCTCCGAACCCGGAGAAAATCACAGTGTGAACGGCTCCAATCCTTGCACAGGCCAGCATGAAAACAGGCAGCTCAGGAATCATAGGTAGATAGAGGGCAATTCTATCTCCTTTCTTCACCCCTATCTGTTTCAGTGCCGAGGCATAGCGATTTACCTCACGGAAGAGCGTAGAATAGCTCAATACTCTGGTCTCGCCGTTCTCACCCTCCCAGTATATCGCCACCTTGCTCCTGCGCCATGTCTTCACATGACGGTCAACGCACTGGTAGCAGGCATTGAGCCTTCCACCGACAAACCACCTCGCATATGGCGGGTTCCAATCGAGGACGCGATCCCAGGTCTTGTACCAGTCAAGTTTGCGTGCCTGCTCAGACCAAAAGCCGTTAGGATCCTCCAGAGAGCGCCGGTGCATCTCAGCATATCGCTTAAACGGCCACATTCGCAGTCCTGTAGGTAAAGAGCTTGCACTATCCGATTCATGGTTATTTGTCATGTTCTCACTCCTTATGCAGAAAGTTCTCTAAACCTCATGCTATTCCCCAGATGATAGGGAACTTTACTAGAGAATACACCAGCATATAACAAAACGCTATAGCTTTTTCTAAAATTTTTGTAACGAATTTTTGGAAGTCTCGTAGCAGTTCGGATGAGGCTAGGGTCTGCGCATACAATGGCTGGAAGCTATGATAACTATCTTGGCTCAAACAAAAGCCCAAGGTTTCGGAATGACACTAACTCAATCTATTCTTCGGAGGTACTCCTCTATTTCTTTGGCTAATTTTTCACTGTCCTCCTGGCTCAGGGCTACGTTGCTTTCCAGATTCCGAATATAGCCATCGACCTCTGGGAAACTGAATCTTATCTGGTCCAGCTTTTCATTTTGCCTTGTCACTGCCTGATCAAGTTCACTTAAATCGATTCCCAAATTGAGTTTTTTATCGAGAAAGTCAACGGTTTTTTTGCAGGCGGCCGCATCTTCAGTCGCTAATAGGTAGAAGGGCACTGGCACCCAGAGGCTTGCTGCTGGAATACCTCTATTCTTGGCGGTCCACAGCAGAAAAGAGCTCAGAGTTGGCCTTTGTCCGAGCGGAGTCTCATAGTCCATGCCTCCTGCCAGACCGTATTGGCTCAATTCTTTCTTCATTGTCGGCAAATTGGATACTGCCAATAGCTCCCGCGGCGCAGTGTGAGCACTCAGAGAAACCATGCCGCCAATGGAGTAAAGCTCCTTTACGTGGCAGTAATGTTGAGCAACATGCAATACTGAGTTCAGGAATTTATGCCACTCAACTCTGGGGATGTTGCTCTTGAAAATCAACAGTTTCTTTTCATAGGAACTATAGAATTTGCTTTCAGGAAATTGCGCTATATCATTTTCCACCGAGACTCCGCTTAAGGGGAAGAAATCCACCGGTTCGATTTCGCCGAATTCCTCGGTGCCTACCTTGACATTTAGGTAATCAATAACCTTTGACCCCAGATTGGCAACGTCTTCTCCCCATCCCACTATCAAGGATGAATCTTGTAGCTCCCTTTTGCCGTATATTTTGAAGGTCTGCATTTGATTCAACTAATCTTCCTTACGTTCTGTCTTGAAGAATTTATCTATGTCCTTTAGTATCCGCTTTTTATCTTCTTCAGTTATCGAGGTAGACTCGGCTGGCTTGGCATAACTAACGAATTTCAATTTATCCAGCTGTTCTTTTATCTCAGGAGGGAACTTTTCATACAACTGTTCGATTTGACTATCACTTTGTTCGATAAATTCAGCGAATCTGCCCATGTCTATTTCGATCCCCAGGGCGGCAGTCAATACCTCCAACACAGATTTCGAAGCCTTGGGATAGGGTAAGGCGAATCCCTGAAGGTAAACCGGAATCTCGCCCATCACACAGATAGCCTCAATGCCCTGTTTACGGGCGACTCCCAGTAAAAGTCCGTTTAGGCCTGTGATATTGCCCTGTCCTCCCCTTCCTTCGATTTCCGACATTAATATTGTATTTTCATAAGTTTTTACTTCACTGATTAAACCTGGGGTATTAGGCACTGCCCAGACTCTCGGTCTGGCTGTGTGATGTATAGGGGCAACCGCCGCCCCTGAAGTGTAAACTCTTTGGCAACCGAACTTCCGAGCAACATCCAGGACAAGATTGGCCATTTGATAGGCCTTGCTTCCTTCAGCATAAGTCCTGCCGCCATCAGCAGGCTGCTCTTCTCCAATAAAGAACAGCAGGTCCTTTTCTCCAGTTCTCTTGAAATAGAACTTACTGGAGGGGAACTCCAGGTCTTTCAATTCGCTATTTCTGATCAGTACCCTCTTGGGGTAAAAGAAATCCCAGGGCTCTATCTCACCAAGCTCCTCTGCCTCGAGCATACTCCTGAGGGTATTGACAGCTATTATCCCGATATTGCCTATGCCTGGCCAACTGGCAATCATAATCGGGTTTTCCAGTCCCGGTTCTTTATGAAGTCTGATCCCCATCGTCTCTTATTCCTCTGCCTTTCCTATCCACTCATTTTTTACAATGACATCCCGATTATATCCTTGGCGTATATATGTACTGACTCATCTATTTTCAGGCCTTCTTCAATAAGCTCTAAAACCCTGTGCTTCTCTTCAGGAAATTTGAATCCCTCATAGTCCTGCTTGAACAAGGTGTAACGCCTGCTCCGGTATCTGTACCACGAGTTCAAAAAGTGGTCGAAGCATAGCCTGCTGGTCACATTGAGATTCTCTACCAGTGTTTTTATCTCCTGCAGGCGCTCGTGGGGTGAGGAGAGCTGGAAATCCCCTTTTGAGTAGTCTTCATACAACGGCATCCCCGGTCCGGGGACAAAGGGCCTCAGCCTGATAAAATCCGGGTTGATTTCGTTTAAAACCCGGGCGGTGTTGATGGCGTGCTGCTGCGACCTGGCTCTTCCTCCCAGGTCTGGCATGACATACTCGGAGAGCTCGAAGCCGGCTTCCTTTACTTTCTTACCAGCTTCGATTTGTTCTGCTGAGGTCACGCCCTTATCTACATATTTTAGGAGGTCATCATCTCCTGTCTCCAGCCCGACATGGAGTCTTGATAGCCCTGCCTTTCGCAATTCTTTCAACTCTTCAGGCGTTTTCTTGGCCAGCGTTTTTGCCCTGGCGTACGAGGTAATACGCTCTATAGTGGGGAATGTCTCCCTCAGATACTTTAAAACCTTCAGGAGGTCATCGCTGGGCATGATCATGGTATTGGCATCCTGAAGGAACACAGTTCTCGCTCCGAAGTAAAGCCAGTTATAGACCATGATAAACGATTGGTTGGTATTCAGGCCCGGGTCGCTCCGGACTAGAGCAGTCCCCACATCTGCTCTCACCGCTCCGCCATATCCAAGCTTCCACGAAGCCTCTCTTATGGCCTCGGCGATTTCGAATACAGTATCTATGTCTTTCTTTATATCTTCCACTGTTCGCAGTTGGAATTTCTCCCGATTGTAAATCAGACCATAGCAGAACTTGCACCTGCTCCAGGGGCAGTTGCGTGTTGCTCTCAGCAACAAGGAATAGCTCCCACCTTCACTGGGTGGCCTGATCGGGCCGACCTCGAAGACTAATTTGCTTAGCCTTTCAATATCGAGACCATATAGTTTGGGAATATTCCCCGATGCGTCGTGTAACATTTGAATATCACCTGCCCAGGAGGAAACGAGGCTTCTGTCCCTTGCCTAGCTGCTTCATCAATTTCTGCATCTGGCGGTGCTGGTTGAGCAGCTGATTGACATCTTGAGGCGTAGTGCCACTGCCGCGGGCTATCCGCCGCCGCCTGCTGCCATCAATGATGCTGGGATTGTGCCGTTCTTCAGGGGTCATAGACAGGATTATGGCTTCGATTTTCTTGGGCTGTTTTTCGTCCAGCCCTGCAGGAAGTTTCCGTGCAAAGCTTGATAAGCCCGGGATAAGCTCCATTATCTGACCCAGAGGTCCCATCTTCCTGATTTGCCCGAGTTGCTCCAGGAAGTCCTGAAGGTCGAAGCTGCCATGGCGAACCTTGTGCTCGAGTTCCTGTACCTTCTGCTTATCTGATGCTGATTGCGCTTTTTCGATAAGGCTGAGCATATCGCCCATGCCCAGTATCCGGGATGCCATTCGATCGGGATAGAAAGGTTCCAAAGCGTCTGTCTTTTCACCGATGCCGATGAACTTGATGGGAACACCGGAGACTGAAGTAATGGAAAGAGCCGCTCCACCTCTGGCATCTCCGTCCATTTTACTCAAGATGACACCAGTCAGCCCCACTGTCTTATTAAACTCCTCAGCTATCCTTACAGCCTCTTGCCCGGTCATGGCATCTGCTACGAGCAGCACCTCTGTGGGATGAATATTCTTATTGAGCTCAGCAAGCTCCTTCATAAGCTCTGTGTCAATATGAAGCCGGCCCGCCGTATCAACAATCAATGTACTGGCTGCTATCTCTTTAGCTCGTTTCATGGCGTTGCCGCAGATGTCCACCACGGAACCGCCATCACTATAAACAGGGATATCCAGTTGTTTACCTAATGTGGCAAGCTGGGTTATCGCAGCAGGACGA
>DAOUMT010000210.1:0-3261 GCA_034409195.1 Dehalococcoidia bacterium | reverse complement strand
GGTTACGGGCGATATCGTGATTGCCGCTAGCACTATCCCCGGCGAAATCCTGCTTCCGCCTATTCTGGGGGAGTTCAAGGCGCTGCATCCTTCTGTGGGGGCGCGTGTCGATGTCTCAGATTCTCTGACCGTCATCTCCAGAGTTCAAAATGGAGATTATGACCTGGGGTTCTGCGGCACAGCGCCTGAGAGCAGAGAGTTGGAATATTTCAAGGTAGCCGAGGATGAGATAGTGCTTATCGTGTTCCCCGATCACCCCTTCGCCAGAAGGAAAAAGATATCTCTCCTGGAGCTGGAGGGTGAGCCACTTATCTTCCGGGAGGAGACCTCGGGCACGCAGCGCAGCCTGAAAACTCTTCTCTCCAAAGCCGGTGTCGATGTAGAGAAGCTGACAGCGAGCCTGGTCCTGGGTACGAGTCAGGCCGTGGTCTCGGCGGTGGAGGCAGGGATAGGTATCGCGTTTGTCTCGAATGCGGCTATTAAGAAGAGCCTGGCGCTGGGCCTGGTCAAACAAGTGTCTGTGGAGGGACTGGAGATGAGGCGCGACTTCTACTGCGTCTACAGGAAAGGAAGGGTAGTCTCGCGCCTGCTTTCCGAGTTCATCGCCTTTGTTCAGGCAAGGGCTGTGCCCGTTATTTAAAGTAGGGGCGCAGTCTATTTAGAAGCTGCTTGCTGAACAGCCCGGGGAAAAAGTCATGGGACTCGATGAGAAGCTTATAGCTGGACGGCGTAATCGTTACAAAGCGCTCCTTCTCTATAGCCTGCCTGATGGCCTTAGCGGCTATTTTAGGCTCAGTCTTGGACTGGCTCTGATAATACTTCGCCAGTTTCGTCGTCGAAGCATCGAAGATGCCAGTCCGCGTGCCTCCGGGCAGTATTATACCTACGTGGATTCCCCTGTCTTTCAGTTCGAAATACAGTGACTCCGAGAAACCCTGGAAGGCCGCCTTGCTGGCGGCATAGACGGCGGTGCCGGGCACTATCAGTCTGCCTCCTACCGACGCAACATTTATGATTACGCCTCTGCCCTGCTTTTGCATAATGGGGAGAACGGCTCGAATAAAGTTCACCCCTCCGTAGAAGTTGACAGCCATCATTCTGTCGAACTCTTCCTGGGAGGTCTCCTCGAAGAATTTCACAATCATCATACCGGCGTTGTTGATCAGTATGTCTATTTTCCCGTAGCGCTCGTTTACTTTCTGGACCAGTTGCTTAACTTGTACGTCGTTGCTTATGTCGCAGAGCTCTGCGGTGGCGTCGGGAGTACGATTGAGTATCGGTACCAGCGCCTCTTCCAGCCTGGCTTCGTTGATATCCACTAATACGGGGGTGCAGCCGTGCTTTGCCAGTTCGATAGAGGTCGCTTTGCCGATTCCACTGGCTGCGCCGGTGACGATAGCTATTGTGTGCTTCAAGTCCATGTTGCACCTCCCACAGCACCTACTTAGCTATTCTAACCGTATTTGTCAACTCCCTGTCTCCATATTTGTTTGAAAACTGCTACGAATGGGTATGGTGAGATTGCCGCGGCCTCCTTTCGAATGGCCTCGCAATGACATAGGAAGTCTTTTCTGCGATTATTATGCTATAATCGCCATCGAGATAACATCTACCGAGTAAAGCATGAAATCGCCCGCAATTCACGTTCAGGACCTGCGTAAGGTCTACACAATCGGCCAGCAGGAAGCTGGAACAGCGGCAGCGCTGGGAAGCTTGGTGCACCGCCGTAAACTAGAGATTGCCGCTGTGGACGGCATCTCGTTCGACCTGGCTGCAGGTGAGATGGTGGGTTTCCTGGGCCCAAACGGCGCTGGCAAGACGACCACGCTTAAGATGCTTTCCGGGGTGCTGCATCCCACGACCGGGGAAGCAACCGTGCTCGGCTACACTCCATGGAAGCGTGAGAAACCGTTCCTGCGGCAGATCACTCTGGTGATGGGGCAGCGCAACCAACTGGTCTGGGATATCCCCGCCCTGCATTCATTCGAGTTAAACAGGGCTATCTACCGTATTCCCATTGATGATTACCGCCACATGCTGGGCCAGCTAACCGAGCTTCTGGACCTCGGGCCGCTCCTGCACAAGCCTGTGCGCAACCTCTCGCTTGGCGAACGGATGAAGTGTGAGATCGCAGCAGCCCTGCTGCACCGTCCCAGCGTGGTGTTCCTGGATGAGCCGACCATCGGCCTCGATGTGACCATGCAGCGGCGCATACGCGCCTTCCTCACAGAGTACAACCAGCGCTTCGGAGCCACAGTTCTGCTGACCAGCCATTATATGGCTGACGTGGAGGCGCTGGCTAAGCGCATCGTGGTTATCCACCACGGTAAGCTCCTTTTTGACGGCGATCTCTCCGTTTTGGTGCAGAAATTCACAGCACATAAGACCATCGAAGTACAGATAGGAGATTGTCAGGCTGACTTGAACCAGTATGGCGAGGTCATTTCGTGCGCAGACGGCCACTTTACACTTCGAGTCCCCAAAGCGAAAACAGCCCGCGTCACGGAGCGGCTGCTGGCAGACCTGCCCGTGATAGATTTGACGGTCGAAGACCCTCCGATCGAGGAAGTGATTGAGATGGTCTTTGCGCAGGAGAGCCCATGAGAGGCCTGGTGGAGCTATACACTCAGCAATTCAAAACCACCACAGCGATGATGTTCCAGTATCGCGCCTCGCTGTTCATCTGGATGATAGGCCAGGTGCTGGAGCCTCTGGTCTATCTAGTAATATGGACTATAGTATCGAACGGCAGCGGCGGAAGCGTCGGCAGCTACACCACAAGGGAGTTTGCCGCTTACTTCATCGTGCTGATGCTGGTCAATCAGGTCACCTATACCTGGATAATGTACGACTTCGAATACCGCATCCGGGAGGGAACACTCTCGTTTGCGCTGCTGAAGCCTGTGCACCCGATACATTCGGATATTGCCGACAATCTGTCCTCAAAACTTATAACTCTGCCTATTATGATAGTCATCGCGGTGGGGCTGGCTGTGGCCTTCCATGCCTCCATTTCTCCCCCTCTGTGGGCCATCGGAGTGTTCATCCCGGCATTGTTACTCGCTTTTTTGATCCGGTTCCTCATAGAATGGACTCTGGCTCAGGTGGCTTTCTGGACTACGCGGGTCAGCGCCCTTAATCAGACCTACTTTATGATGATGCTATTTCTTTCCGGGCAGATGGTGCCGCTAGTCCTTCTGCCCTATCCCGTCCAGATTTTGGCTACGATTCTGCCTTTCCGCTGGATGATCAGCTTCCCAG
>DAOUMT010000209.1:0-13921 GCA_034409195.1 Dehalococcoidia bacterium | reverse complement strand
GGTCTACGGATGTCTGCTCGATGGGCCCTATAAGGGGAACGGGCAGAGCACCTGCATTGAGCTCGATAACCAGGGCCTTCGCCTCATTCAGCGGAATATTGTCAATGACCCCGCTGGCACCGATCTGCGCTTTAACTGTGGGACTGGAGATGAGTTGATTATCAAGGAAAATTCCTAGCGGCTTGCCGATGAGACGCCCTGTGATTTGTGAGAATAACGTTGCTCCCTCACTGTCGAAATTAAAGGCTACCTCGGGCTCGTTAGTATTCGCTGTGAAGACGACTTGGGCATTGTTTTTGAGATATTTGCCGGTTAGAGGGACCTCCTGGCCGCTGCTGTTAACTGCTGTAGCCGGTATCCATATGGGGTTACCGTTACTATCTAAGACCGGATTGCCGTTGCTGTCGTACTCCATTTCCTTGAACTCAAGCAGTGCAGTCGTACCGATTAGGGAAATTGCCGCATTTACATCCCTGACCCCAGGGAGCTGCACTACGATTTCATCGGAGCCAAGCTTTTGAATAGTCGCTTCAGAAACGCCATAAGCATCAACTCTTCTGGTGATGATTTGTATAGCACCCTGCATAGCATCCGAAACAGACTCGTTGCCGATCTGGGATAGGTCGGCTTTGTAGACAAGCCGGGTACCGCCGCTGAGGTCCAGGCCGAGCCTCATACCCAGAGTGTTGTTACCCGGACTGCCACCCTGTATGCTTGGTGAATCTCTGACCAGCACTTCTGCAAGGCCCAGTGCAACGACTAAGATTATAAGAGCAAGTATAATGAGGTTTCTGCGGTTCACTAATTATTCTCCAGATGCTTTCTTACAAGGTCGAGCGCTTCTTCAGCGGTGTTTATCTCGCCTGCAGCCTGTGCTTCCCTCACCATCTCCAGCAGCTGACCAATTTGAGGGCCCGCGCTTATTCCCAACTTCTCCATTAAAATGTGTCCATCTATCAACTTGGGCGGTGCGACTGTGGCTTTTTCCTCGAACCATTTGGCGAGGATATATTGCGTTACCTCTACATGTTTGCGCCACTGATCGAGGTCGAGCGTAGGCCCCCGAGCTGCCAGGTGGTCGGCAAGGCCGAGGAACAGGGTATCTATACCTACATCTACTGTATCTCTGAAATATCTATAAATGGCACGGCGTGAGGGCATATCTTCGGACAGCAGATATCCGGGGCGCAGATGGTGCTCAATCATCAACTGTATCATCTTTATCTCACGGTTGCTGAACCTTAACCGTTCCATGATTTGAACTGCCATCGACGCTCCACCTTTGGCGTGCCCCAGAAAGCGCATCCGTCCACTTTGCTCTATCGTTTTAGCAGCAGGTTTACCGATATCGTGAAGCAGCGCCGCCAGCTTCAATAGAGCCCTTCTGGTCCGCCCTCCTGCGCTGCGCTGGTCGAAGTACTCAGCGATATCCGACGACCAGGGTGCCAGGGAGATAATCTCGTCTTCCTTATTGTTATCTTGCTCTCTGAGCAACCGTTCCACACAGGCAACTGTTTCCAGGGAGTGCTCGAAAACGTCCCAGAAATGCTCCTTGGGCTGCGTTACCCCTCTAGAGCTAGTTAGCTCAGGCATCAAAAGGGCGAGCAGGCCCAGCCGGTCGAGATAGCGGAATGATTGATATGCTTTGTGAGATTCAAGGATGAAGCCCAGCTCGTCGCGCAGCCGTTCAGCGGCAGCATTAGTGATCAGCCTACTATCTCGTTGTATCAGGGCTTCGGTATCAGGGTCAATAGTGAAGTTGAGTGTAGCTGCGAGGCGAACTGCTCTGAGAAGGCGCGCCGGGTCCTGCCGGAAGCTTGCATCGCTTACCGCACGCACTATCTTCAGACCCAGGTCGCTAAATCCACCCAGGGGGTCGATAATTTCAACTCGAGACCAGTTTCCCTTCGCTTCATACAGCCTTACGGCGATAGCGTTTACGGTGAAATCGCGGAGCCGGAGGTCTTCCTCGATACTGCCCCGTATAGTGGCAAAGTCGAGATGCCACTGGTAGCCGGCCCGGGGGAAAACTACCCTGGCAACTTGGTTTACCTCATCCAGAGGCACCATCCTGGCGCCAAAAGCCCTGGCTACTTCAGATGCGGTTTCTATGGCATCACCGGACACTGTGAGGTCGATGTCGCTGTTGGTTCGCCCCATCAGTCCATCGCGGACAAAACCGCCTACAACATAACAATCGATGTTGCGCTGCCGAAGGAACTCTCCCAGCTTTTCCAGGAGTGAAGCTGCCTCCCCGGGGACGTAAATCTTTAGCCTCTCTTTAGTAAGATTAGTCATTAAGTATTTCTTCTAGATGCTGCCTGCCTCTTCCTCATCCTCTTCCTTGGTTTTCTCCAGCTTGTCCATGCTCTCCAGATGGTCAACGAAAACTATGCCATTGACATGGTCCCCCTCATGTTGCAGGGCCTGGGCCATGAGTCCCTCCCCCATGACCCGAAACAGCTTGCCCTCACGGTCGCGCGCTTTCACTGTGACCGACATAAAGCGCTTCACATCACCTCTGTAACCGGGCAGGCTGAGGCAGCCTTCTGTCATCATTTCACTTTCCTCCGAGATTTTCACTATCTCGGGATTAATGAGCGTGATTACATCTTCTTCATCAGGCATTTGGATGACAACTACCTGTAGCGGGACTCCGACCTGGGGTGCGGCCAATCCCACTCCTTCAACATCGTGCATAGTATCAATCATATCGTCGATGAGCTTTTGAATGGAGCCGTCTATTTTCCTTACCTTTTTCGCTTTCCGGTGAAGCACGGGGTTATCCATTTTGATTACGGGCATAATCGCCATGTATGAACCCTTACTTTCAAGATTATACGAATTATATGGGTCATTTTTTGCAATTAGGCAGATTATAGTCCAACCAGCATGTGTTGTAAAGCCTAAATCAGGCTTACTGGGTCGATATCTATAGACCATCCTTGAGGTAAAGTTAGATTGTAAAGAAGGGGTATAGGGTCGGGGCTGCGGATGATTATCTGGTAGCGAAACCTGCCTCTCACCCGCTGGGCAAAAGCGGGCGAGGGCCCGATCAGGGTAGTGTTGGGGAGCCCCTGAGAATCTCTCTCTTGTTCGAGAAGCCGGTATATCCTCTCTGCCTCTTTCTGGCAGCGGGCCGCATTGGTATGGATATAGACCAGACGCACCAGCCGGCTGAATGGAGGGTCGCCTTGCTGCCGGCGGAAGGCGATCTCTTGCTGATAGAATCCGGCATAGTCGTGCTTCGCTGCAGCAGCTATGGCATAGTGCTCCGGCGTATAGCTCTGGACGATAACCTTGCCCCCCATCTTCCCCCTTCCTGCTCTGCCGGCTACTTGTGCCAGTATTTGGAAGGTGCGCTCGCTGGAGTGGAAATCGGGAAGGTGGAGCCCGATATCGGCGTTGATTACACCAACCAGTGTTACCAGGGGTATATCAAGTCCCTTGGCTATCATCTGGGTCCCGATGAGTATATCTGCCTCATGTACCAGAAACCGGTTCATTATCTTTTCATGGGCGTTTTTACCCCTGGTGACGTCGCGGTCCCAGCGCAGTATCCGTGCCCGGGGGAACGTTTTAGCGACCTCCTCTTCAACCTTCTGAGTGCCGATACCGAGGAATTTGATACGCCTGCTCTGGCAGTTAGGACACATCTCCGGGGGTTTAGTCCTGTAATTACAACGGTGGCAGACCAACTCATCTTCTGCGGCGTGATAGGTCAGCGCCACGTCGCAGCGTTTGCATCGCATTACGAAGCCGCAGTCCCGGCACTGGACGAAGGTTGACGTTCCTCTGCGGTTGAGGAATAGTATGACCTGCTCTCGCATATTCAGGGCATCGGTAATGGCTTTGGCCAGGGAGCGGCTGAATATGCTTCTGTTTCCCTCCTTCAGCTCACGGCGCAGGTCTACAACCTCGACTTTGGGCAAAGGCGATGGCTCTCCCGAGCTTATCCTCTCGGCAAGCTCGAGCAGTTGAAACTCGCCTCTTTGTGCCCGGTAGTAGCTGGTAACATCCGGGGTGGCGCTTCCCAAGATTACCACCGAGTTAGTCAGCTCTGCCAGCTTGATAGCGACATCTCTGGCGTGGTAACGGGGCTGCTGCTCCTCTTGTTTATAAGTCCATTCGTGCTCTTCATCTATAATAATGAGCCCCAGGTCCGGCTGAGGTGCGAAGAGCGCACCCCTTGAGCCGATGACTACATCAAATTCGCCATTCTTGATTCGCTGCCATTCATCGAATTGTTCTCCTGCAGATAGCTTGCTGTGGAGCACGGCGACTCTATTGGGGAAGCGTGAAGCGAAACGGTCGATGGTCTGCGGTGTGAGCGCAATCTCGGGGACAAGGACTATGGCCTTTTTGCCCAGTGAGATAGCTTGAGCCAGCGCTCTCAGGTATATCTCGGTCTTGCCGCTTCCGGTGACACCATGCAGGAGGAATACTGAAGTGGCATGGGGCTTCTCCATCTCAGACTTAATCTTAAGCCACGATTCCTCCTGGGCTTGGGTCAGGGTAAGAGGTGGTGTTGTGGTGAAGGTACGATAAGCCAGGGGGTCTCGCTGCACCCTTACTTCCTCGATGCTGATTAAACCCTGGCGTGTCAGGGCTTTCAACACGGTAGATGTGAATTTTAGCCTCCGTCTTGCTTCGGGAAGCGGCATAGGGCCGGGCTCCGTAGCCAGAAGATTGAGCAGTTTCGCCTGTTGTGAGGCCCGCTTGTGTTCAAGATCGGCCACAAGTTCCCGGGCCTTGTCGCCAGGGATCGCCAGTCTCAGGTACGACACTACCCGGGGGCTTATCTTGACTTTCTCCATCTGCCGGTTTCTGACAATTAGACCTTTACGCAGAAGCTGCTCTACGATGGTATCGACTTTCTCTTTCTTTAACAGCTTCTTGAGCTTCCTTAATTCAAGCTTTCCTTCCTTCCGGAGGATGGCCAGCAGCTTCTGTTGTGGCTCGGTCAGGGAAGATATGGCAAGCTCCGAAGGATTGGGTGCAGGCTGAATGAAGGTGAGCACCCTGCGCTCGAATCCGGGTGGCAGCATCAGAGCTGCTGCATCGAAGTAGGAGGATAGATAGTGCTCAGCTATCCATTGTGCAAGCTTGACCTGATGGGAGAAGAGTATGGGATTAGGGCTGATAACTTCAGCTATTTCCTTAGTCTCTTCTACCTGGGCCTGCTCGCTGAGCGCCAGTACAATGCCCTGGACCAGCCGAGGCCCGAAAGGCACCCAAACCGCGTGTCCCACGCTCAATGAGATATGGGGTGGTATAGAGTAGCTGAAGCTTCTCGGTTGCGCCAGAGGGAAATTGACAGCGACCTCAGCGTAGTTCATCCTTTGATTTCGACTTTACCTTTTGCCGGGCCATCTTACCGCTGAGCTGGCGCAGGTAGTGTAACTTTGCCCGGCGAACTTTGCCGTACCGCAGCACTTCTACCCTCTCCAGACGCGGCGAATTGAAGGGAAAAGTACGTTCTACACCCACTCCATGGAATACCTTTCTCAGGGTGAAATTGGCTCCTGCACCGCTCCTGCGTACTCGAATCGCCACGCCTTCAAAAGTCTGGCTCCGCTCCTGGTCTCCCTCTATGATCTTCATCTTGACTTTAACGGTATCGCCGGGATTGATCTTGGGGATATTCTCATTCACTTTGGTCTCAACAACAGTCTTGATGTCCATCACCACTCTCCTGAATTTAGCCTTGGCTCAAGGCATAATCTAATCAAAGCGGGTTGGCCGCTTTATTTGCTACCAGTTTTCTCTCTTCGGGAGAGAGATTTGCTTTCTTGAAAAGGTCGGGACGTCTAATGAAGGTACGCAAAATCGACTGCTCTCTGCGCCACTTTGCAATCTGGGCATGATTACCTGAAAGCAGCACCTGGGGTACCTCCCAGCCACGATATACCGGAGGGCGGGTATATTGAGGGTATTCCAGGAAAGCAGCTGTGTGAGAGTCCTCTACAGGGGTTTCTTCAGAACCCAGAACGCCAGGTAAATGTCTTACTACAGCATCGATAATCACCATCGCCGCCAGCTCTCCACCCGTCAGAACATAGTCACCGATGCTTATTTCGTCGGTGGCGAGGTGCTCTCTGACTCTCTCGTCGATTCCCTCGTAATGCCCACAGAGGAGAATCAGACGGTCAAGCTTCGCCATCTCAGAGGCGATCTTTTGGTTAAAAACCCTTCCCTGTGGAGTGAGTAAAATGACGGGAGCAGAAGAATCGCTGCCCTCCTGGGCTTTTATTGCTTCTACAGCCTCAAATATGGGCTCTATCTTCATAACCATGCCGGAGCCACCGCCGAAGGGATAGTCATCAACCATCTTGTGCTTGCCCAGTCCCCAGTCACGCAGGTTGTGGATTTTGATGCTGACGATGTTATTGTCTATTGCACGTTTGACGATACTCTCGTCGAAGGGGCCGCTGAACATGCCGGGGAACAAGGTCAGAATATCTATGCGCATTTCTCTTTCCCCCGAGCCTTTCTCTCAATTACCTTCTGGGAATCGGCGCATTCCGATGCTTCACCTCTGAGCGTTTCAACGGCGTGGGGCAGGGCTGGCATTATCACCTCCAGGCATTCTCGCACAGCTTTGGGGCTGCCAGGCAGGTTGATGATGAGTGTCTTTTTGCGGACGCCGGCTACCGCCCGGCTCAACATTGCGTGGGGAGTTTTTTTAAGGCTCTCTGCTCTCATCGCCTCGGCAAAGCCCGGGGCAATCCTGTCCACTACGTCGAGCGTAGCCTCGGGCGTTACATCGCGTGGAGCCAGGCCGGTCCCTCCCGTAGTGATGACGATATCGACATTCCCGCTGTCAGCCCATTCCGCCAGCTTCTTTGCGATGATATCCCTTTCATCGGGGACGATGGCGTAGTCCATAACGCGAGCGTCCCTTTGAGATATTATCTCTTTAATGGTCTCGCCGCTCTTGTCCTCGCGTTTCCCCTGCGAACCTTTGTCGCTGACCGTCAATATGGCTGCTGTGAACATCGTATGGATTCCTGAATTGACAACTTATCTATAATATCATACCCTGGCTGGCTTGCAAATAGCGACATGGGTCAGCCGGCAGGTAGTTGCCCAATTCATTGGGCTTGTCGGCCTGATAAATCAGGCAACTACAGAGCAGATGAAGGGGGTTAACTATGGAACATGGATGTAGGGGCACAGCGCGCTGTGCCCTTACACCCAACGGTACCAGAGTAGCAGAGGCAATTTTTTTGTGTTATGATTAAACGGGATTGAAGCTATGGTGTCAAAATACAACCCTCAAGAGATAGAAAAAAAGTGGCAATTAAGATGGGAAGCTGACCGTATTTACGAGGCGCATGAGGCATCCGAACGCCCCAAGTGGTATGCGCTGACCATGTTCCCCTATACCTCAGGAGACCTGCACATCGGCCACTGGTATGCAATGGCTCCCTCCGATGTTCACGCTCGTTTTAAACGGATGAGAGGCTATAACGTTCTGCATCCCATTGGTTTCGATGCCTTCGGGCTTCCGGCGGAGAACGCTGCTATCAAACATGGCATCCATCCTCACACCTGGACTATGCGAAATATCGAAAACATGCGACGCCAGTTGAGGAGCATAGGAGCTATGTACGATTGGAGCAGGGAAGTAATCACCTGTCTCCCTGAATACTACAGGTGGACGGAATGGTTCTTCCTTAAGCTCTACGAGGCAGGATTGGCCTATCGGGCCAAAGCGCCGGCCAACTGGTGCCCCCAGTGTAAGACTGTGCTGGCAAATGAGCAGGTTGTGGGCGAAGGGTTCTGCGAACGCTGCGGAACGCCGGTGATACGAAAAGACCTGGAGCAGTGGTTTTTCCGGATAACCAAGTATGCTGAGGAGCTGCTTGAGTTCCACGGAATTGAATGGCCGGAGCGCGTGAAAACAATGCAGCGCAACTGGATCGGCAAAAGCGTTGGCGTAGAGATATCCTTCGGGCTCGATGTACAAGGCGTCAGCGAAAAAGAAATCAAAGTTTTCACCACTCGCCCAGATACTATATTCGGCGTTACTTTTATGGTGCTTGCTCCGGAGCACCCTCTGGTTGCCAAGCTCACCACCAGTGAACACAAGGACGAAGTTCGCGATTATATTGAGTGGACCAGGGGCCAAACGGAGATAGAAAGGCTGTCCACGGAGAAAGAGAAGACAGGGGTTTTTATCGGCTCTCATGTTATCAATAAGCTCAATGGTGAGAGAATGCCTATTTGGATTGCCGACTATGTGCTCCTGAGCTATGGCACGGGGGCGGTGATGGGCGTACCTGCCCACGACCAGCGCGATTTCGAATTCGCTCAGGATTTCGACCTGCCCATAAAGGTGGTTATATCGCCTCCGGGATGGGGTGGTGAGCCGCTAAAAGAGGCCTATATTGAAGCGGGTACCATGGTGAACTCAGGGCAGTTCAATGGCCTGCCCAGCGAACAGGGAAAAGAGGCTGTTTCTGATTTTATGGAGGAGAAAGGCTGCGGCAGGCGCACGATAAGCTACCGTCTTCGTGACTGGCTTATCTCACGCCAGAGGTATTGGGGGGCCCCTATTCCCATAGTGTATTGCTCGAAATGCGGCACTGTTCCTGTACCTGAAAAGGACCTGCCGGTGCTGCTGCCGAAGGATGCTGAGTTCAAGCCTACAGGGGAATCACCGCTTAAATATTGTGCATCGTTTGTAAATACCACCTGTCCCAAATGTGGCGGCCACGCTCAACGCGAGACTGATACCATGGATACCTTCATGTGCTCCAACTGGTACTTTTTGCGTTACACCAGCCCCGGATATGATAAAGGTCCCTTCGATGATAAGAAGCTCGCTTACTGGATGCCTGTAGACCAGTATACAGGTGGAGCGGAACATGCCACTATGCATCTGTTCTACGCCCGTTTCTTCACCAAGGCTATCCGAGACCTGGGCCTGGTGAAATTCGATGAGCCCTTTACCAGATTATTCAATCAGGGTACCGTCGTTTTTGCCGGGGCCAAGATGAGCAAGTCGCGCGGCAACGTGGTTACTCCTGATGAGTATGTGGCCAAAATGGGCTCGGACACGGTTCGTGCCTATCTCATGTTTGTCGGCCCCTGGGACCAGGGTGGTGGCTGGACGACAGCGGCATCAGCGGGATTTGGCGCTGGCTCAATCGTGTCTGGAATCTAGTCCTGGAGGAGCAAAAAGGCAAGAGTTTGCCGCCGATTGACGGGGCGGCTGAGAATGAACTGCGCCGGCGGACTCATAAAACGATAAAAAAGGTCAGCGAAGACCTGGAGAAGTTCCGTTTCAATACTATGATCGCTGCTCTAATGGAGTTTACCAACTATCTGGCTAAGGCTAAAGAGGAACGCTCGATTGCACACAATGCCTGGAAGGAGACAATCGATACGTTGCTGCTCCTTCTTGCTCCCTCGGTTCCGCATCTGGCGGAGGAGCTGTGGGAGCGGACCGGCCATCCCTACAGTATCCATAATCAATCGTTCCCATCCTGGGATGAGAAAATGGTAGTCGAAGAGCAGTTCACGCTGGTAATTCAGGTCAACGGCAAACTTCGAGACCGGGTGGATGTCCCAGTTTCTATCGCGGAGACTGAGGCCCGCGAACTTGCGCTCAGCCGGGAGCGGGTTAAGGCACACACCGGCAGTAAGGATATAAGGGATATCATTTACGTGCCTGGACGGTTGGTAAATATTGTGGTGAAATGAAGTATTTAAGCCAAATTGGAGTTATAATAAAAGTGGAGATAGTGCCTTATGATGAAAGAGATTCGAGTTCATGCACGAGCAGGGCAGGGAGCGATCACTACAGCTACTATCTTGGCTAATGCAGCCTTCGAGGACGGCAAGTACGCGCTGTCGTTCCCTACCTTCGGAGCGGCGAGAATGGGAGCGCCCATGAATGCTTTTGTGCGTATCGGCAATACACCGATACGTGTGCGCAGCCAGATTTACAAACCGGACTACGTGCTTGTGCAGGATCCTACTCTGATGAAAGGATACGATGTAGTAGCGGGGCTGAAACCCGATGGGCTTGCTGTGATAAATACCGGCAAGAAACCTTCCGAACTGGGACTCAAGACCGAGGCCAGGGTCGTGACCATAGATGCAGCGAAGATCGCCAAGCAGATTATGGGTCGCGCCGATCGTGTCAATACTGCTCTGATTGGCGCCTTCATAGCGATCACTGGTGAACTGAGCTTGGAGTCACTGGAGAGGGCTATTAAGTCTCGTTTCTCGGGGAAGGCAGCGGAGAGCAACTGGAAGGCGCTTGTCGAGGCTTACAATGAGGTCAAGAACAGGGGGAATGGCGCATGAAGATTACGTTAGGAACGGTGACACGTCCGGGTGGAAGCCGTGTGAATAAGACCGGGGCTTGGCGCACGGCAGGCAAGCCGCATTTTCTGCAAAAGAACTGCATCGGTTGCGGTGTGTGTGCCCTGAGCTGCCCAGAAGGCTGCATTTTCGGCACAGGACAGAAAACCTATTATTCTAATGAAGACTTCTGCAAAGGCTGTGGCATCTGTGCCAATGTTTGCCCAGTTCACGATATAGAGATGGTACCGGAGGAGAAGGAAGATGCTTAAAGGAAGAATGATACAGGGCTGCCGTGCTATGGCTGAGACGGTGACGCTATGCCGTCCCGCAGTAATCTCGGCTTATCCTATAACCCCTCAGACACTTATCGTTGAGGAGCTAGCCTCAATGGTAGCTGAGGGCGAGCTAAAAACAGAGTTTGTCAATGTGGAGGGCGAGCATTCAGCAGCATCCCTGGTTTTGGGTGCCAGCGCCACGGGCGTTAGAGTTTTTACTGCGACCTCATCACAGGGTCTTCTGTATATGAGCGAGGTGGTCTTCAATATCGCCGGTATGCGGCTTCCGATAGTAATGGTCAATGCCAATCGCTCAGTATCGGCGCCGCTCAATATCTGGAATGACCAGCAGGACTCGATGAGCATGAGGGATAGTGGTTGGCTTCAACTTTATGCTGAGAACAACCAGGAAGCCTGCGACCTTGTTATGCAGGCTTATCGAATCGCTGAAGACCATAGAGTGATGCTGCCGGTGATGGTTTGTGTGGATGGTTTCGTATTGCCCCACGCCTTCGAGGTGGTGGACCTTCCCACTCAGGAAGATGTGGATGCATTTTTGCCTCCTTACAGGCCTTTGTATCACCTTGACCCTGATGATCCGTATACCATGGGTGCCTTTGCCGAGCCGGACAAATACCTGGAAACACGGTATATGATTCAGCGTACTATGGAAGCATCCATTCCCATAATCGAGGAAGTGGCCAGCGAGTTCAAGCGCACTTTTGGCCGTCCTTCAGGCGGCCTCTTCGAGAAGTACCGCGTCGACGATGCCTCCACGGTGGTGGTGGCTTTAGGTTCGATGGCCGGGACTATTAAGGATGTGGTGGATGAGATGAGGAGTAAGGGTGAGAAAGTCGGGATACTGCGGCTGATAACCTATCGTCCTTTCCCCAAGGAGGCCTTGTATGAAGCGCTGAAGGGCGTTCAAAATATCGTCGTTATGGAAAAGGCTATCTCACTGGGCAGCAGTTCGCCGGTCGCTGCCGAGTTAAGGTCCGCTTTCCATGGTCGGCCAGCTTCTCCTAGGATCAGCGGGTTCGTGATCGGCCTTGGAGGGAGAGATGTCACTGTGGACGATGTGAAGGCCACGATAGCTAAAGCACAGCAGCAGCTTATAGATATAGAATTCGTAGGTGTAAGGACAGACCTGGAACTGGAGGGTATAAATGCCTGAGTTAGTCAAAGAGAAAGAGAGAGATAAATACGCTGACCATTTATTCTGTTCGGGGCATACTGCATGCCCCGGTTGCGGCCAGTCATTGGCGGCCCGACTGGTGGTAAGAGCAGCCGGACGCAATATAATAATAGTTAACTCTACCGGGTGTCTGGAGATTTTTAGCTCTAAGTACCCTGAATCTGCCTGGGAGGTGCCCTGGCTTCATTCATTGTTCCAGAACACTGCGGCAGTGGCTTCAGGAGTTGAAGCAGCGTTGAAAGCCCTGGGACGTCTGGACAAGGTGAGGGTGATTGCCCAGGGGGGCGATGGTTCCACTTTCGACATCGGATTTGGCGCTATCTCAGGGATGTTCGAGCGCGGCCATGACATATTGTATGTCTGCTATGACAACGAGGCTTATATGAACACAGGCATCCAGCGCAGCGGCTCCACGCCTACCTATGCCCGTACTACTACCAGCCCTCCGGGCAAGGTATCTGAGGGTAATCCCAAGCCGAAAAAGGACTTGCCTCAGATTGCTGCCGCTCACGGAATACCCTATGTGGCTACCGCTTCTGTGGGGTACCCGATGGACCTGGATGGAAAAGTGAGGAAGGCGCTCTCGATACGCGGACCCAAATATGTGCAGATTCACGTACCCTGTCCTCTGGGCTGGGGCACTGACCCCTCGCGAACTATCGATTACGCCAGGCTGGCAGTGAATACCGGCCTTTACCCTTTGTATGAGGTGGAAAACGGCGTGACAAGAGTCCGGAGGATCCCCAGAAGGGCCCCGGTAGAGGAATACTTGAAGGGGCAGGTTAGGTTCAGGCATCTTTTTCAAGGAGCAGGTAAGGAAGAGGAGATTGCGGAGATTCAGAAAATCGCAGACCGGAATATCGAGAAGTTCGGGCTGATAGCAGAATAAATGACGAGGTTGACTTTATAGGCTTATCTATGTAGGGGCGTTCAATTGAACGCCCCTACAGTTATTGGGGGAAGCCGATGTACCTGCCATCAATGGCTATTTGTGTCATTGCGAGGAAGTTCTTCCTTTAGGAAGGACAACTCCTCTCTTGCGCTCGGAGCAGGCTCCGCAATCTCCACGTTGCTCGTAGGTACGAAGGGGACGATGAGATTGCTTCGCTACGCTCGCGATGACATAATGCATAAGGGGCGGTTGAAGCGCCGTAGGGGCAGACCAATGTGTCTGCCCAATTGAGTCCGAGAATGAATACGACAATTTTCAAACTGATCGACACCCACGCTCACCTCGACGAGATAAAGGACCTCGATAGAGCTATCGAAGAAGCAAGGCAAGCAGGCGTTGTTGCCATCATAGCTGTGGGCCAGGACTACGAGTCTAACCTGAAGATATTGGACGTCGCCGAGAAGCATAAGCGTTTTGTCTATCCTGCGCTGGGCTTGCATCCGTGGAACCTGGGTAACATGGATGTTTCGAAAGTAGAGCTGGCTCTGCGACTCATTGAGGATAATATCGAGAAGGCGGTTGGCATAGGGGAGATCGGACTTGACTACGACAAAAGGGTAATAGCTGCAGCGGGCAAGGAGCGGCAGAAAGAAGCGTTCAAGGCTGTATTGGAGCTAGCGAAAAGATACGACAAGCCGGTCAGCGTTCATGCCAGGTATTCATGGAAAGATAGCTTCGATCTGGTCAAAGAATCGGGGGTAAAAAGAGCCGTTTTTCACTGGTACACTGGCTTCTCCAGCGTGCTGCGCGAGATAATCAACGAGGGCTACTTCATCTCAGCCACACCTGCCGCGGAATATCACGATGAGCACAGGAGGGCAGTCAGGGAAGCACCGCTGGAGAACTTAATTCTGGAGACGGATTGTCCGGTTACCTACGGCAGGGAGACAAAATACCAATCGCGACCTTCTGATGTTATCAGGACTCTGAGGGCCGTCGCGCAGCTAAGGGGCGTGGCTGAAGAAATCATCGCTAATAAGACCACTGAGAACGCCCTGAGGTTCTTTAGCTTAATCTGAAAGGTTAAGAGGGCCTGATTCAGATTAGACTTCGTCCCACACCGGGTTTATCACCAGGCCTGCGGGTGTCTTGGGGTAGAAGTAGGTAGATTTCTGGGGCAGCCTCTTGCCGGCATCGGCAGCATCGAGAACGCTGGAGATGCGGGTCGGATTGAGAAAG
>DAOUMT010000208.1:0-1845 GCA_034409195.1 Dehalococcoidia bacterium | reverse complement strand
GCTCAATGCGCTCTATTTCAATTATATCCACGCCGAGATGATGCATCGCCACA
Organism: Dehalococcoidia bacterium; assembly: GCA_034409195.1. Lineage (GTDB taxonomy): Bacteria > Chloroflexota > Dehalococcoidia > SZUA-161 > SZUA-161 > JACWAE01. The sequence continues at coordinate 1,792 of DAOUMT010000208.1, read as the reverse complement.
AATCCACAAAGGGCTTAGCCCCTTGTTCAATTTTAGTGCCTAAAAGTATATCACAACAAAGGCAGGCGCACTATAGTAAACCTTACCCCAAAAGTTGACTTCGGCATGGATTATTTGGTAGACTGAGCGAGGCACGGAAAGGGAAACCTCTATCATCAAACAACCACAAACCACAACTCATACAACTAAATATTCTTAAGAGGGTAGAGTATGCCTGAGAAGAAGAAAGAAGAAGGACTCCTCCTGAAGGCTCGTCCTGAAGGATTCCTACCTAAGTATCGAGTGCTGGATCTGGCTGATGAGAAGGGCGCCTACTGCGGCAAACTGCTCGGAGACCTCGGAGCCGAAGTGATAAAAGTTGAGCCCCCCACCGGGGACAAAACAAGGTTCCGGGGCCCTTTTTTTAAGAACGGGGTTCATCCTGAGAAGAGCCTGTTCTTCCTCTACTTCAACACCAGCAAGGGTTCGATAACTCTGAACCTCGAGGACAGCGCTGGTCAGGACATATTCAAGAGGCTTCTGGTAAAGGCAGATGTAGTGGTGGAGAGCTTCCCGGTGGGTTATCTTGCCAGGTTGGGGCTCAATTACCCCAAACTCAAGAAGGTAAACCCCAAGCTGGTGATGGCCTCTATTACCCCCTACGGACAGAAAGGCCCGTTGAGCGGCTACAAAGCGCAGGATATCAACGTCATGGCTATGAGCGGCTATATGCAGCTTGTGGGCGAGCCCGACCAGACTCCACTGGTGCTCGGCGGCGAGCAGTCGTTCTACCCCGGAGCACAGTTCGCCACAGCCGGCACAATAGCGGCCCTATTCTATCGGGATTCTACCTCAGGGAAGGGACAGCACGTGGATGTACCCATGCAGGAAGCCATGATTTCTTACTGGCAGGAACAGACGCCTGTCCCTATGTGGCAGAAGACCAAGGAGAACAACACACGAGTGGGCGTGATGGACGCCATGGTAACCCCCTGCGGCCTTTATCCCTGCAAAGACGGCTGGATTTCCTTGTGCATAGTCACTCCACAGGAATGGGATACGCTGGCGCAGTGGATATTCGAGGTAACGAAAGACGAAGAAATTCTTAAAAAGGAGTATAAGGGAGGACTCATCGACCGGATGCCGGTTCGCGATATGGTGAATGCTCTGGTGATAAACTTCACGGAGAAGCTCACCGGGCGGGAGATCTTCCTGGAGGGACAAAAGCGGAAGCTGGTGGTCATGCCTGTAAATGATGTCCCCTCCCTTCTCAGCGACTCTCAGCTTAACTCGCGCAACTTCTGGGTTGAGCTGGACCATCCTGTGGTGGGCAAGCTAAAGTACCCCAAAGGCCCGTTATACAGCGATGCCATTCCCGCACCGTCAAAAGCGGCTCCGCTGCTGGGCGAGGACAACGAGAGAATATACTGCAAAGAGCTGGGCTATACCAAGGAAGACCTGGCAGTGCTGCGCGCCTCAGGTGTAATCTAGAGCATCGAGCGATTGCGAAAAGAAAGGAAGGATGAAGCTATGGCCAAGAAAGCTCTGGAAGGCATCAGGGTCATAGAGTTCGGGCTTTATCTGGCACTGCCCCTGGCCACGCGCCTGATGGCGGCCATGGGGGCGGAGGTCATCAAGGTCGAGACCCTCACCTCTCTCGACATGTCCTGGTTCGGTCCAATCTATGCGCCGGGCTCGCTGCAACTGGAATACCGGCCGCTCAAACGCAATGTCACTCTGGATGTGCGCCAGCCCAGAGGCAAAGAGGTCATGGAGGAGCTGATCAAGAAAAGCGATGTATACATGACCAACC
>DAOUMT010000207.1:0-6908 GCA_034409195.1 Dehalococcoidia bacterium | reverse complement strand
CATATAGAAAAGACGCTGGAATGGCTGAAGAGACAGAAGAAGGACGACAGGTATCAGCGCATGATGAGGGATCTGGTCGAGGCGTGGTCGAGGCGCCGTACGGTGAAGATCAGCTACCAGTCACTGGGGGAGAAGGAACCGACCGAGAGGAATATTGACCCGTATTTCATCGAACCTGCTGCTGCAGGGCATAGCGCCTATATTCTGGGCTACTGCCACCGCACGAATTCGATGCGCACGTTCAAGGTGGATCGGGTCAAGTCTGTGGAGTTCACCGACAGTTCATATGTCATTCCTCGCAATTTCGATGCCAACGCACAACTGGCCCCGGCCTGGGGCATCGTCTCAGGCGGAAAGCCCCAGAAGGTGAAACTGAAGTTCTCCCCGGACGTGGCCACAATACTTGAGGAGGTGGTGTGGCATCCCTCGCAGGTGGTAGCGAGGCAAACGGACGGCTCGCTCATGATGACCCTCAATGTTCTCAATACGGTGGAGCTCAGGTCCTGGATACTGGGGTGGGCAGAGAAGGTGGAGGTTCTCAAGCCAAAAGAGCTGCGAGACCAGATTATAGAAGCGTCGGAAGCTGTCAGGTCTCTTTACGGACGCAAGCAGTGAAGCGCGACAGCAAAGCTGTCCAGCCGTGGTAGAAAACATTTCCCGGCCTTGATCACGGTCACAGGTGAAGGAGCGAAGGCACGGATGTATGAAGCATTCCTCGATATAGAAACAACTGGCCTGTCACCATTGTACAGCGAAATTACAGTTATCGGCGTCTACCTGGTGGCAAACGACACGGAGAAGATGGTTCAGCTGGTGGGTGAAGATGTAACGGCGGATAATCTACACGAGGTCCTTGAAGACGTGCAGACCATTTATACCTATAATGGCAGCCGTTTCGACCTCCCGTTCATCAGGGAATGGCTGGGGGTTGACCTAAAGAAGACCCACGACCACTGCGACCTGATGTACGACTGCTGGCGCAACGACCTTTACGGCGGCCTCAAAAGGGTGGAACTGCAGCTGAACATCGCCAGGGAACTCAGGGACATCGATGGATACCAAGCGGTGCTCCTCTGGTGGAGATACCGCAATCACGGTGACAAAGAAGCATTGAAACTGCTTCTCCACTACAACCGGGAGGATGTGATGAACCTGAAGGTCCTGAAGGAGAAATTGAAAGCGCAATGACAGGTAATACGTCTTTATGCAATACTTGGTGATAAGGAGCCAGCCATGCCAGTCTATTCTCATTCCAAGCTGAGCACATATGAAGACTGCCCGCTGAAGTACAAGCTGTGCTATATCGACCATATCAAGCGAGACACCGAGGGGATAGAGGCCTTCCTGGGCAGCAGGGTGCATGACACTTTAAAGAAATGTTACGACGACATCGAATACGCCAAATTGAACAGCCTGAGCGATCTGCTGGCTTTCTATAACAAGACCTGGCAGGAAAACTGGTACGACTCAATATTTGTTGTCAGGAAAGGAGTAACGCCGGAGCAGTACAGGAAGAAGGGCGAAAAGATGATCGAACGGTACTACAACAAACACGCTCCGTTTGATGAGGATCGTACAATAGGGACAGAGGTACCCCTGAATTTCTCGCTCGACGACGCTGGCAAGTACAGGATGACAGGGTACATAGACAGGTTATCACTAGGGGCAGATTTGACCTACTGCATCCATGACTACAAGACGTCCGCCTACCTGCCCAGCCAGCACGATATTGATAACGACCGGCAGCTGGCTCTATACCAGATAGGCATACAGAAACGCTGGCCCGATGTAAAGAAGATCACACTTGTCTGGCACTTCCTGGCCTTTGGTGTCAACCTGGTCTCTTTTCGTGCACCGCCTTCTCTCTCGAAACTGAAACAGATTACGAGGCTACTGATAGATGAGATCGAATCCACCGAGGAATTCCCGCCCGTGGAATCCAGGCTCTGTGAATGGTGTGAATACCCTGATCTATGCCCGATGAGAAAGCATTTCTATACTGTTGAAGCCCTGCCGGTAAACGAATACCTCAAAGAGCCCGGCGTCGTGCTGGTGAACAAATACGCTGAGCTCAGGGCCAGGGCAGCCGAACTCAACGAGGAAATCGAGAAAGTCAAGGAAGCGTTGGTTGATTACACCAGAAGAGAGTGTGTAGAACTGGTAAAAGGCAGCGACGTCAAGGCAAGGGTCAAACTCGACCAAAAACTCAAGTTTCCGGGTAAAAGCGATACGGAGCGACAGGAGCTGGACAACCTCATCTTGAAGGCGGGCAAGTGGATGGAGGTATCGCAACTTGATACAACTGCACTCGTTCGTGCCATCGAGGACAAACTATGGAACGATGATTTGACTGGCCAGGTGATGAAATACAGCAGAACAGAGGAAACCTGTTCTGTTTATTTGTCGAAGCTTGCAGACAGGGAAAAATAGGATGCGCAAGTGCATATTTGTTGAAATGGAATCTATTTGAGAAGCGGGTAGAGGGCGAATCGCCATGTGTTAACCTAGAGTCTCTCTGTTGACTTAGTTGTAAGTGTGACTCATACTATTTGAATGAAGCACGAATAAGGTAACCCGGCAGGAGCAACAGGTATGACAACAGAGGGAAAGATTATTTACTTTCAGTCCCCGGGACAAGGAAATACCGAGGACGTATTTCGTATAGCCAGGGCGAGGTCGGAACAATCGGGCATAAGGAATATCCTGGTGGCTTCCACCACCGGACAAACTGGCGCTCAAGCCGCCGATTTCTTCAGAGGCAAGAGGTTAATTGTAGTGACTCATTCGGCGGGCTTCAGGGGGCCGAACACTCAAGAGCTTACCGAGGAAAACAGACAAAAGATAGAGCGTAACGGAGGCATAATACTTACTACCACACATGCCTTTTCTGGGCTGAGCCGGGCGATGCGCAAGAAGTTTCACATGTATCTCTTCGAGGAAGCGGTCGCCAATACCCTGCGCATATTCGGAGAGGGCATGAAAGTAGCCTGCGAGATCGCGCTGATGGCTGCCGACGCTGGAATGATCCGTACCGATGAGGATGCAATCGTCATGGCGGGAACAGGCAGGGGACTGGATACGGCCATAGTGTTAAGGCCGGTGAATTCACAGGACTTCTTCGATTTGAAAGTCGAGGAAATTCTGTGCAAGCCACATTTCTAAAAGTGGCTGAAAAAGATTCGCGCTGATTAAAATAATACTTTCAAATTTCCGATTTTCAGGGTGTCTTTGAGGCTGGAATCGGCCTAATTTTCATTTAATTTTCAAACATCAGGTTGATATCCACCAATAAAGTCAGGTTGACAAAATCATTTAGGCAACAAAAAATCGGCCTCCTTTCCAGGCCGATTCCCACTATATATTGTGTGCCCTGGCTAACCGGGTACTACATTTTGCACTCTGGTGAGCGGTGAGGGACTCGAACCCGCGACACCCTGATTAAAAGTCAGGTACTCCAATTAGGAAACCTTCATTGTTTCATGGTTTCACCTGATTGGTTCGCGGCTGCAGCAAGGTGAGTTCAAGGTAAGTCTCACACCCGGCCAGTTCCCTGTGAATAATTAGTATTGGCGACGCGATGCTAATTATCTGAGGGGAATTATCGCTTGCAACGATAGCAAGTATCCTTCATTAGCTTTGAAGCCTTGACAATACGTCTTGCGTCCTGTATAGCCAGTAGTCCATGACCATCTCCTGGAACATTCCCTGGGCTTTGTTCAGGCACTCCAGGGCTTTCTCCCGCTGGCCTGTCTCCGTATAAAGCTCGCCAAGGTAGAGATATCCTTCAGCACACCATGGCCTTGTCTTGAGTTGGTCCAAGATGTTGACCCCGCGAAGGATAAATTCTTCAGCCTTCTCACTTTGTGACGGACTAGCTCTGCCTGCAATTTTCCCCAGCAGTGCCCATGACCTTCCTTCGAAATGTTTCTCCTTATTAGTCTGCGATAAGGCTAAAGCCTTCTCTGCACAGCTTTGAGCGTTCTCTAAATCGCCAGAATTGAGATGGACTGTACTTAAGAAATAGTATTGGAGAGACAGTAAGAAAGGCATTCCCGTACTATTATGGATTTCAATGCCTTGTTCTATATACGCTCGAGCCGTTCCGAAATTTTCCAGGAAATAATATCCCATGCCCAATACAGTCCGGGCCAGCCCCATAATGATGAACGCTTGTGCTTCGTCAAGATAGCCAATGGCTTTCTGTGCATGATCTACGGTGTTTTCCCCGTCTCCTCGGTGCATGTACAAATAGCTATAATTCACTTCTGCCCAACCTGTGCCGTATACGCTATTTAACTTAAGTGCATAGCGAAGCGCTTTTTCACATTGTGTCTTTCCTTCTTCGAATCTCCCCAGCATCGCCATAGCGTGCCCGAAATGCGCGTGTATTGACGAATAAGCATTAAGGGGCCTGCCAAAGGATTCCGACTCCTTCTGCATTTTCTCGATCAAGGCAAGCACCCTGGGAGCTACGTCAATTATTTTCAAGGGATCTCCAGATAAGAAATACGTGTTGCAAAGGTCCTGTCCAACTCGCGCTACGAGATCAACGTCTTCTACTTCTAATGCCTCCCTAAGGCAGCTCTCGCTGTAGTTTATTGTCTGAAGGTGGTCTCCATGGAAAGAGTAGTACATGCCTATACTGCTATGTAAGTCTGCCAGGTTCCTTTCTTCACCAAGCTCCCTAGCGAGCCTTTCTCCTTCCTTTAGCAACTCCAGGGAATCCTCGGGGTAACTTAGTGGTCTCATGGGGCCTGCTATTAGGAGGATTACTTCGAGTTTTCGTCTCTTGTTTTCTTCAGATTCCGGCTCAAGGTTGAGTACGGTTATTGACTCCTTGTAAAAGCGAAATGCTTCTCCGATAGAATAGTTTTGTGATGCTTTGTCTCCAGATAACTTCAGGTAGCGATAAGCTTTCTCAAAATTATCGCTTCTAGAATAGTGGTGCGCCAGCATCTCGTAGAACTCTTCCAGCCTTTCCCCGTATAGCTGTTCTATAGCTTGCCCTATCTTGTTATGTATCTCTTTTCTTCTCTTGAGCAGCAAACTGTTATAGGCAACCTCTTGAGTGATAGCATGTTTAAAAATATATTCAAGCTCGGGGAATAAACTCTTCTCGTAAATAAGCTCTAGTCCTTGCAGGTTAAGCAGGTTTGATTTGAGGTCTTCTTGCATACCTGTGATGGTATGGAGGATGCGATAGGCAAAGTCTCGACCGATAACAGATGCGACTTGCATGGTTCGTTTAAGGTTTTCCTCCAAACGATCTATGCGAGATGTAATTATTCCCTGAATCGTGTCGGGCACTTGAATTTCGGAGGCTTTTTTGCTTAGGACATACTGGTTGTCTTTCCTCTTAATGGAGCCATTTTCCAGCAGGGTATAGGTGAATTCTTCAACGAAGAGAGGGTTACCACCAGCTCTAGTAACTATGAGTTCCCGCAGTTCCGGCACAACCTGTGCTCCCTCGAGGATGGACTGGACAAGTTCTGCACTAGCCTTAGCGGAGAGTTGTCCCACACCGATATGACTGTAATATGACTTGCCTCCCCAAGGGTGAGTATATTCCGGCCTGTAAAGAAGAATCAGTAAGATATTAGCGTTGGCGAGCCAATCTATCAGATAGGTTAGAAACTCCTCTGAGGTCTTATCGATCCAGTGAAGGTCTTCAATGGCGAGAACAAGTGGCTTATTCTGACTTTCCCTGATCATGAGATCACGGATCGCTTCGAAGATTCTCTCCCTTCGCTGCTGAGGTTGGAGACTCAAATACTTTTCGTCATCTACAGTTAAGGACAAGAGCTCATGAAGCGGAGGCAGGATGTCTTGTAACTTTTCATCTAAGTGCAGTATTTTCCCCCTTACATTCTTCTTGATTACAAACTCCCGCTCTCCCTCCTTGATGTAAAAGTAGAGCCTGAGGATATCCAGAACAGGCAAATAGGGCATGGCACTCCCGTAGTGTAAGCACCGACCCTCCAGATAGGTGTAATACCCTGGAAGAAGCCTTCTTCTCAACTCGAGTAGAAGCCTTGATTTGCCCACGCCAGCCTCACCCACTACGCCTACGACTTGGCCGTAGCCAGATTGAGCTTTTTCAAAGGCTTCTTTGAGGGCTTCGGTTTCTTTCTCTCTGCCTACGAATTTAGTCAAACCCTTGGCTATCGCTGCCTCGAATCTTGTCTGGATGCCGCTTGCCTCTATGAGTTCATAAGCCTCAGCAGGTCCCTCCTTCCCTTTCACCTTCAGTTTACCCATCGGTTTGAACTCGAAGAAATCCCTGGCCATCTTATGTGTGTCTGCGGAAACCAGAATAGTGCCAGAGTCGGCCAGCTTCTCCATTCTAGAGGCCAAATTGATGGTGTCGCCGAGGGCGGTATAATCCATGCGCAAATCATTGCCTATGGAGCCCACGATAACCGGCCCGGAGTTAATGCCCACTCTCATCTTGAACTCTATTCCGCACTCTTCCTTCACCTTTTCGCCGTATTCTGTTAGGGCTCTTTGAATAGCGAGTGCTGCATAGCAAGCGCGTTGAGCGTGGTCTTCGCTGGCTATGGGAGCGCCGAAGAGGGCCATGATGCCATCGCCGGTGAACTTGTCGATGGTGCCTTCGTATCTATGGATTTCGTCCATGAGGAGTTTGAAGCAGCCGTCCATGAGCTGGTGGACTTCCTCGGGGTCGAGCTTCTCGGAGATAGAGGTATAGTTGGCGACGTCGGCAAAGAGAACAGTCACAAGCTTCCGTTCCCCTTCGATAGCGCCGCGACTGGTAAGAATCTTATCGGCTAGAAATCTTGGGATGTAAGAGCGGGGCATGGAGTAGTCAGTGACTGGAGTTGCCGCTGCTTCTCCCAGGCTGTGGCCGCAGTGACCGCAGAACTTGTCACTGAGGAGGTTCTCAGAGT
>DAOUMT010000206.1:0-4693 GCA_034409195.1 Dehalococcoidia bacterium | reverse complement strand
CAGCCACTACCGACGGTGTGAGCCTGGAGCCTTCGGCGTTGGTAATCACCACAGGTTGCCCCCCTTCCATAACCGCTACCTCGCTAAGAGTCGTCCCTAAGTCAATCCCTACTGCTTTCGGCATTTTCCACCTCCATCAAATCTCGATAAATTTATTCATTCTCATTATTGCTTGGGGGTTCACTGCCCTTTCCCACCATGACTTTGCTGGGCCTGATGACACGATTGTGGAGCTTGTAACCTTTCAGTGTCTCCCCTATAACCTTACCTTCCTCGCCTTCCACCATCATAACCGCCTCGTGAAAATTAGGGTCGAAGTCTTTACCCTCAGCCTCAATCACCGATACCCCCTGAGATTCGAGTGCTCCCTGCAGCTTGCGATATATATGCCTGATCCCTTCGACCCAGGTCGATTCGGCCAGCTCGTCAGGAACACTTGCCAGGGCCCGCTCCAAATCATCCACAATAGGCAGAATACCCAGGATGAATGCGGAGTTGGCATAATTCACCACCTCGGCCCGTTCCTGCTCAATCCGCCTCTTATAGTTAACGAAGTCCGCTTGCGCCCTCTGCCAGTTGGACAGATACTTCTCAGCCTTTTCCTTCTCTTCGGCAAGCGCCTTCTTAAGCGATTCTACCTCCTCGGTTGCTTCAGCTTCCACCTGTGCAACTTCCCCCGGTTTGACCTTTTCCTCATCAGGGAAAGAACTTCGCTCTTTCCTAGTCAAACTATCCCCCTTGAACATATTCCAAAACAGAATTTTAAATCGTTATTCACCGAATGCTGTGACTTTTGTCACAAACCTTAAAAATAATTTTCCACCTAACAGAACAGACAAGGGGCCCGGGCCCCTTGTTAAGCCTCCAGACATCCAGCCTTACCCGTACAGCTCGCTCACCAGCTCGCTCATCACTGTAGACAAAAAGCTAACAGTGGGGATAGCCCGCTGGTACTCCATCCTGGTCGGTCCCATTACACCGATAGCGCCGCCCACTTCTCCAGGGATGCCGTATCTGGTCAGAATCACGCTGCAATCACGCATAACATTCTCTTTATTCTCCCTGCCGATAACCACCCGCACTCCCTCCCCTGTCAGCACCCTGGGCAGGAATGACTTGAGCAGGCTCTTCTGCTCCAAGACCTCCATTATCGCTGCTATCTTGTCGCTCGAGGCGAACTCAGGCTGTCTCAGCATATGGCGGAGGCCATCGATATACGGCTCCTCGTATTCTTCGCCTTCTTCATCCCGCATGACGTCAGATACAATATTCATCACCTGCTCTTCCACAGGAGAAAGCTTTAAGCCTTTGGCAGCTATCTCGGAAGCGGTAAGCCCGGCATAGGCCGAAGTAAGCTTGCGCGCACTGGCGCTAAGCCTCTCCTGGGACACATTCTCCTCCAGATTCAGCACCTGCTGCCTGAGCTTCGCTTCTTTGAGCACAAGCACTAATAAAACCATGAGTTCCTGAAGGGAAATCAACTCCAGGTGTTTGAGCCTTGCTTCAACAGGCTTAGGCAGAGTAACCAGGGCTACGTTGTGCACCATACCTGACAGGATTGCAGCAGCCAGGCGTGTCCATTCCTCAACCGCCCGCTCCACCTGATGGAACTGGTGCCTGATCATAAATTGCTCATCTTCAGATAAGCGGGCATAAGCCATCAGGTACTCTATATAACGGCGGTACCCCTTCTCGGTGGGAATGCGTCCTGCCGAGGTATGGGGCTGGACAATATAGCCCTCTTCCTCAAGCTCCATCATTTCGTTGCGCACAGTAGCCGGGCTCACCCCCAGGCCTTTTTTAGCCACGACCTCGGAGCTTACAGGCACGCCTTTCGAGATATATTCTCCTACGATGATTCTGAGGATTCTATCTCTTCTCCGATTGAGCATCTCTCTGCTCCCCTTGTTAGCACTCTCTCCATTAGAGTGCTAATGCTACAATAACTCTATCACTTTACGCTCATTCTTGTCAAGGGGTTCGGTTATCCTTCAACCCCAGTGATTCCCCATTCTTGGGGGACGCTCCGAAACCAAAGGTATCTGAGACAGATGCCTTTTTGCGCTCGCTGTTACGAAGAGGCACTGTGAGATTGCCGCGGCCTCCTTCGGATGGCCTCTCAATGACATTAGAAATCCGTAGAGTCTCCTTAGGCATTTCCCCCATTTATTCACGTTCGCCGCGAATGTTATTCTCTGCATGCCCAGATTGAGGACATCCGAAGTTCCGCAGTTGCCTGATTTATCAGGCCTGCAATGCCCAATAAATTGGGCAACTACAATCACGGTGTATGGTAAATAAACGACATCCCTCTTCGAAGATTGATTCCTAGCACTTGCTCTGATATACTTTTCGAATATAACCTCTCGGGAAAGGCATCTATTTGGCTCGTTATGCAAGGATTACCGGTTGGGGTAAATATCTGCCTCAGACAGTGCTCACAAACCAGGAACTTGAGCGCTTAGTCGATACCTCAGACGCCTGGATCGTGAGTCGTACCGGCATCAGAGAACGAAGGATTGCTGCCAACGACGAAACGGCGTCGACTATGGCAGTGCACGCTGCCAGAGAGGCCCTAAAAGTCGCCAGGCTGGAGCCCCAATGCCTCGACCTGGTGATAACAGCAACCTGTACGCCTGAGCTTATCTTCCCCGCTTGCGCTGCCCTCGTGCAGAACTCACTGGGTGCCACAAAAGCAGCCGCTTTTGACATCAATGCCGCTTGCAGCGGGTTCATCTACGCCCTGGCCACCGCCTGCCAGTTCATCACCGCCGGAAGCTATAACAACATCCTGGTTGTAGGCAGCGAAGTATACTCGCGGATTCTGAATTGGAAGAACCGCAATACCTGCGTTCTCTTCGGCGACGGAGCCGGCGCAGTGGTGGTGCAGGCCAGCAATTCGCCAGGTTCGCTCAGCTTCGTGCTGGGCAACGATGGCTCCAGAGCAGGCTCTATCTACACGCCGGGCCCTTGCGGTCTAAATCAAGGGCCCTATTATCTTACCATGAATGGCCCGGAGGTATTTAAGTTCGCGGTAAATGTCATTTGTCTCGCCACCAAGCAGGCTGTCAAGGCCGCTGGCCTCGAGCTGTCCGACATCGACCTTTTAATCCCTCATCAAGCAAATACCCGCATTCTTAAATCGGCCGCCAAAGCAATCGGCCTACCTCTGGAAAAGGTCTTCATCAACGTAGACCGCTACGGCAACACCTCGGCAGCCTCCATCCCTATCGCTCTGTGCGAGGCTATAGAGGAGGGACGACTTAAGGAGCGTGACCGCCTGGTGCTGGTCGGCTTCGGCGGCGGCCTAAGCTGGGCAGCGATGGCGCTGCAATGGGGACAGGGAAAAGGGTAGGAGACCTGCGTTGTTGGGCCTGGCGATAATTATCGTCTACTTCATCGGCTTGATTGCCGTTGGAATCTATGCTTACCGAAACAAGAACTCCTCGACCGGGTTTGGCGTTTGCGCTGTGCTCCTATTTGGTGTAAGCTGGATAACCAGAGCTTTTAGCCGACAGCAGTCAATAATAGCTAGATTCCGTTCGTGGTTTGAGCCCGCCGTTCGTGGTGAGCATGTCGAGCCATGAATGGCCCTTCGACAAGCCTGTCCTGAGCTTGACGAAGGACTCAGGGCGAACGGTACAAGACTAAATACTGGCTTGTGAGGTTTGATATGGAGATAGTCTGGCTGGGACATTCCTGCTTCAGAATAAGGGGAAAGGAAGCTACTATAGTTACCGACCCCTTCGACAAGACACTGGGCTATCCGGTGAGAAAGCCCACGGCAAGCATTGTCACTGTGAGCCACAGCCATCCCCAGCACAGCTTTGTGGATGGCGTAGCGGGCAACCCCAGGGTGGTCAGCCGCCCCGGTGAGTACGATATAGCCAATGTTTTCATCAACGGCATCGCCACCTACCACGATAACGAAAAGGGAGCGGTCCGGGGCAATAATACTGTTTTCTTCATAGAGATCGACGAGGTCAAGGTCTGCCATCTGGGCGACCTGGGGCACGTGCCTACTACAGAGCAGGTAGAGCAGATGAGCGGCGTTGATATATTGATGATACCCGTAGGCGGTGTCTCCACCATTAATGCTGCTGCAGCAGCAGAGACCATCGGCCTGCTCGAGCCGAAGCTGGTAATTCCGATGCACTATAAAACGGAAGTGGTGAAGATGGAACTGGAGCCTCTGGAGCATTTCATTAAAGTCATGGGATTGAAAGAGGTGGTATCCCAGCCCAAGCTCAACGTCACCAAATCGAGCCTGCCGCCCGAGACCAAAGTCCTGGTGCTGGACTACCGTAGAGAGAGCATCCTGGAACCGGCAAAACCTGCATAAACATTTTGACCACAGGGTAACGCGTCCATTCCGTTGCAAAACGGAATCCAGTCGCATGAGTAGCTATTATGTTTACATTCTTGCCAGCAGGCGCAATGGGACTCTCTATGTGGGTGTTGCCAGTAACCTTCCAAAACGTGTTTATGCGCACAGAAACGATTTCGTAGAAGGATTCACCAAGAAATATGTCGTCCATATGCTGGTGTACTTTGAGGAATATGATAAACGTGAAGGCGCCCTTCGACGTGAGAAACAGATTAAGGAATGGAAAAGGCGCTGGAAATTAGAACTGATTGAGAAATTCAATCCGGAATGGCAGGACCTGTACGAAAAGATTTTGTCGTGACTGGA
>DAOUMT010000205.1:0-5839 GCA_034409195.1 Dehalococcoidia bacterium | reverse complement strand
GTCCGATGTTGAGGGAAGTCCTTTGAACGTCATAAGGTGGAGTTACCTTATCAATATTAGTGAGGTCAGCCAGCCATTGGACAGCTTCAATGGCTTCTGGGGAGTTCATGAGTGTCTTTGTGGGATTGGAGTAGTTGTCGTAGATTTCGCCCCCGTTTTGATGCACCCAGAGAAGCCACCAGTCGTCGGGCTCGTAGGCGAAACCATACTGTGTTATGTTACCCTCTGGATTACTCTTGGTCAGCTTGATCGCTGCCTGCCTCAGGTCCTCCCAGGTCCAGCCTGAGGCAGGGTAAGGCAGCCCTGCTGCGTCGAAAAGCGTTTTGTTATAGAAAATAACCTTCGTATCATTATCCCTTGGTAGGCCGAAGAGTGAGCCTTTATAGCTGAGGTATTCGAGTAATCCCGGGTAGAAATCGGTCAGGCTATAGTTGTCCCTCTGAATATATGGATCAAGGTTCTCCAGAAGTCCTCTGGAAGCGTAGGTTGGAAGATAATCGAGGAACATTACGTCGGGAGAGGTATTGTTTGCCCACCACTCCTCGACTTTATCGAAATATTCAGTCCACGGTGCGTGCCAGGTTTCCACCTTGATATTGGGGTAATCGGCTTCAAAGACCGTGACAAGCCGCTGATTCACCTCAGCCTCCCACGGGTCGCCCCAATACGACCAGATAATGGTTTCAGGTTCAGCAGGCATCTGGGTCGGTGTGGGAGTTCCCCCGGTTTGGGGAGTTGTCGTCGGGAGTGCCGCATTCCCACCGCAGGCTGCGGGCAGCACGACCGAAGCAACGATAATCAGCGTGAGCGCCGCATATTTTAAGTGTGAGATAGAGAGCATAACACCTCAGCCCTCATGTCTAAATTGCCTAAACGAAGACTATTTGTTCACAAAGGGTATCAGGTTTCGAGAGTGGTACCATAAACCACTCAGGCACCTCTCCATGCCGCTGTTTTGTTGTTAAAGTTTTGTTGTGGTGCCCCCGCTGTGTTATTATGTATTTAATGCTGCCAACGGCATATTCTAGCGGAGTGGCATTGATAGGTCAAGCTCGTTGAGGTAGGGACAGGTTTCCGCGTGAATGTAGCGTCGTGACTACTGTCATGACGTAAGGTTCGTCGCCACGGGATTGGCGACGCTATAACTTTTAGGGGTTGAGGAAGGAAATATGATTCATATCGGGATGGACCCTAACATATTCACTGCCGGCTCTTTCACGATGAGCTGGCACGGATTTTTCACCGGGCTGGCTGTCCTGGCTGCTGTGCTACTAGCGGCGAGAATGGCCAAGGAAAAAGGTTTTATCAGCGATGATGTCTACTCAGTTGCCCTCTGGGGTGTGATCGGAGGGATTATCGGTGCCAGGCTGTTCCACGTTATCGATAAGTGGAGCACTATCTATCAATATGACCCGAAGCAGGCACTGTACTTCTGGGAGGGAGGGCTCGCTCTCTACGGAGCCCTCGTTGGCGGTTTTGTTTTCGGGCTAGCCGCTGCTACCATAAGGAAAATGCCTTTGGGGAAGGTCGCCGACCTGGCTGCCCCAGGCATGATACTGGCTCAAGCGATTGGCCGCATCGGCTGCACGATAAACGGCGATGCCTACGGCAAGCCTACTTCGCTGCCCTGGGGCTTCCTGTACACTAACCCCGCCGCAGCGGCTACCGCCGGCCCCTGGGTGAACGGGCACCTGGTGGCAGGCCAGCCGGTGCCTGTTTACGAGATTATCTTCGACCTGATAATCCTCGCCGTGCTGCTGCGCCTACGAAAGCGCCTCAAAAATGACTGGATGCTCTTTCTCATCTACGCTTCTGCCTATGCCGTGGTGAGGTTCGGGCTTGATTTCCTACGAGGTGATGAGGCAGTTATAGCTGGCCCGTTCCACCAGGCGCAGGTCATTTCACTGGCAGTAATGGTGATCACGATTCCCCTGGCCGTCTGGGTGGCCCGACGACGACCTGCTGCACAAGCCGTTGAGGCTGGTTAGCGCCACCTGCGGGGCTTCTGGCGGGGTGGTTTACTATCTTCGGCAGGCTTGACCTGGCTTCGATAATCCGGAGCAAAGATGGGGATGACATTGCTAATTTTGAGGTCCTGCAAACGCGAAGCCAGGCGGCCTTCGATACCCTCCAGAAAGCCAGCTACGGTGATAACTGTGGACAGACGAGAATTATAGCGATAGTTCAGTATCTGGTACAGCTTCTCCTGCGCCCAAGGCGTGCTGCTCTCAGTGCCCAGGTCGTCCAATATGAGCAGCGGGCTGGTCTTCACCTTCTCAAAGACCTCATCGTATGTCACCTTGCTTTCGGGGCTGAAGGTAGAGCGCAGGTGGTCGAGCAAGTCCGGCACCACGGCAAAGAAGACTGACCTTCCTGCCCTCAACTGGTGATTAGCGATGGCTGCCGCCAGGTGGGTCTTGCCGCAGCCGTGCACGCCCAGGAAGACGAGCCAATCTTTGGGCGAATCCGCGAACTGGCGGGCTTCTCTTAAAGCCATTTGCAGGCTCTCTCTGCCCTTCTCGTCGGCGTTCATGCCGCGGGCATCGAAGGTCTCGAAGGTCTTATCTGCCAGAAATTCTAGAGCCAGTCCACCTATCTGCTGAAAGAGCGGCAGTTGGGGCTTCTCCAGCTCGCACTGGTGGGCGATGGCCGGCTCCTGCAATCGGGCGGCCAATCGTTCATCCAACTGCTTCAGGCTATTTACAGTGACCACCGTGGGCAGCTCTGCGTTGAACCTGTGGTTCAGTATCTGAAACAGCTTCTCCTCAGCCCAGGGTGTACTGCTCTGCGCCCCCAGATCATCCAGCACCAGGAGCGGGGCGCTGCGCACCCGCTCGAAAAGCTCATCGTAAGCAACATCGCTGCTCGGGCTGAATGTAGTGCGCAGGTGGTCGAGAAGGTCGGGGACGATCACGAAGAATACGGGATATCCTTCTTTGAGACGGTAGTTAGCTATAGCTGCTGCCAAATGGGTCTTGCCGCAGCCGTTGGGGCCGCTCAAGACCAGCCAGCCCTTGGGGTTTTCAGCGAAAGTCCTGGCTATCTGGCAGCATTGAGCAAACCTTTCCTGATTTTGGGGGTCGCTGCTGCGGCCCCGGGGCAGCAAGTTGTCGAAGGTAAAGCGGGTCAACGGCCCCAGGTTGCTGTACCGCTCCAGGCGGGTAAGGCGTTCCTGCTCGAACTCCTTGGCCGTACACTGGCAGGGCACTACTTTGCCGAAGTCAGGATGCCCGAAGGGTACATCATAGCGCAGCCAGCCCTTTCCTTTGCAGAGGGGGCACTCATTATCGCCTGTTCCTGCGATGTCTTTATCTTTTGAGGAGGTGGCCATATCGTCTGCGGTACTCTTCGGGGCTGGAGTCCGCTTTAGGATATCGCCCAGACTCTCCATCATGTTTACCCTCCGCTGCCCATCTCTCCAGGATGCGGGAGATATATCTCCAGCTGCGCTTATTAAGGTCAACCGCTTCCTTGAAGGCATCTTGAATCCATGAAGTAGGGTACAGCTTCTCTGCCTCTTTCAGTTCGTCGGCAATGATAGGCGTAACCATGCCGATGTTCTTTTCATAAAGGGTGAAGATATTGGGCTGCTCCTGGCTTACCGGACAAGGCTCTCCCTTGGCTAAATTACCCACCTTCAGCTCACCGCTATTTATCTTCTCCACCGCTTTTCTTCCTGCGTCATCATTGACGAAGTAAAGCTCATGCACTTCGCTGTCGCGCTCCAGTTTCGAGCAGAGCAGTGTGCCCCGGCTTACCGCACGGGTCAAGGTTTGACGCAGGACTTCAGGCGCGGAGCCTTGGCCTTCCATCCCTTTGGTCAATACCGGGTCGGCATCCAACTCGCTGTAGGTCACGAAGCGCGGATAGCCCCGCTTTTGATATAGAGCCCAGAAAATATGAAGCGTGACCTTTATCTCGGCAAGGTCGCCTATCTGGGGCAATATCTCGCTGAAAAATATATTGGGTACGGGGGTATATCTGGACTTAAGAGGGAAGCCGTCGAACACTTTCATAGCAGGCTCGGCTTCTTGCTGTCGAATTTCTCCAGGTTCTCGAACCTGGCTATCCGGTCCCGGAAGAACAGGTTTGCCCGACCCTGGGGGCCGTTACGATGCTTAGCGACTATTATTTCCGAGATACCCTTGGGGTAAGGCTGGTCGGGGAAGCGTTTTTCCCACTCATCCTGCTTGTAGTAGACATCCTCGCGATAGATGAACAGCACCACATCGGCGTCCTGCTCGATAGAGCCGCTTTCTCTGAGGTCCGAGAGCATCGGGGTGTGGGGAGTACGCGCCTCCACAGCGCGGCTTAGCTGGGAGACAGCCAGCACAGGTACGTCAAGCTCGCGGGCCAGCTCTTTTATGGAATGCGAAATATCGCTCATCTCCTGCACCCGGTTATCGGTGTACCTGCTGGAACGCATCAGTTGCAGGTAATCTACTATGACGAGGTCGACCTTACTCTCGCTGTGGAGGCGGCGCGCCTTACTGCGCATATCGGAGTCCCTGAGAAAGGGAGAGTCATCTATATAGATAGGGGCTTCGGAAAGGCGGCCCATAGCGTCCATAACATCCTCTCGCTGGCGCGGGTTCATCTGGTCGAGCCTCACGCTCTGGCTGTCAACTCCCGATTCGCTGGAGAGAAAACGGTAAGCAAGCTCCATCTTGGACATCTCAAGGCTGAACAGCGCTACGTGGGCACCATGTTTCACCGCAGCATGGTGGGCTATATTCAGCGCCAGGCTGGTCTTGCCTACGCCAGGCCTTGCCGCCAGTACAATCATGTCCGAGCGCTGCAGCCCGCCCAGGATTTTATCCAGGTCGGCAAAACCGGTAGGCACATGGGGTAAGAAGCCCTCCTGCTGCGGGCCCAGACTGCTCTCCTCGAAGTAGCGGTCGAGCACTTTACTGATGTGGACGAAGCCGCGCTGGGTCTGGCCCTGCCTCAGATTGAACAAGATGCCCTCTGCCTTGCCCAGCGCCTCATCGACGTCCGGAGGTGCCTCGTAGCCTATGGCGGCTATCTTGTTGGAAGCTGATATCAACTGTCTCATAATGGAGAGGCGGTGCACGATGTTAGCGTAGTACTCGGCATGAACCGATGTGGGGACCTGATAGACCAGATGGCTCAGGTAAGCAGCCCCGCCAGTGGCCTCCAGCTTCTGTCGCCGAGCCAGCTCATCCGCTAAAGTTATCTGGTTTATCGGCTCACGTCGTTCGTAAAGTGCGAGGCAGCTCTCATAAGTCCAGCGGTTCTTCTCTCTATAGAAGTCCTCCAGCTTAAGCAAGGTAACGATTTTGAAAATTGCCTCGGGGTCTATGAGAAGCGACCCCAGCACAGCCTCTTCGGCATCGAGGTCGTGAGGAGGCATTTTTATATTTGACTGGGTCTCACTGCTATCTGTGGGCATGGCTATTCATTCTTCATTCTCGTTTGGGGTAGCTTCTTCCTTCTTTTCCTGCTTTTTCGCTGTCTTCTTCTCTTGTTTCTTTTCAGGCTTGGTCTCTGACTCTATATCCTGCTCGACTACTACATTCATGATAGCGGTTACATCTTTGGTTAATTTGACGGATACCTGATGGCTGCCCAGCTCACGGATTGGCTCTGCAAGCTCTATCTTGCGCTTGTCTATATCCCGTTTGGTGAGCTTCTTAATCTCTCTGGCTATATCCTGGCTGGTGACAGAGCCATAAAGTTTTTCCTTTGTCCCGGCGCGCATCTTCAAGACTACGGTGGTATCCTGGAGGACCTTGGCGAAGGCCTCGGCGTCCTGCTCCAGTTTAGATTCTTGGCGAGCTAGAGCCTGACGCTGCCCTTCCAATCTCTGAAGCTCTGC
>DAOUMT010000204.1:0-2442 GCA_034409195.1 Dehalococcoidia bacterium | reverse complement strand
GTGGTAGCCGTCGCCTGTGGAGCCGGTACCTGGATATGAAGCGCCTCCTGTCTCCAGGATAACAGCCGCTGCATCATATTGGCCCTGCTCAGTCTGAATGCCTATTACATGATTTTTCTCAACCCGTATCGCTGTTGCTCTGATACCTGTAATCACCTGGACTCTATGGTCAGCCAGATATCTCTGGAAGGCTTTCACTACATCGCGGGCATCGTCCGAGGCTGGGAATATCCTTCCATCAGGCTCGGCCTTGGCCTCGACGCCGTAGCGTCTCAGAAAGGCCAGCAGGTCATCGCGGAAGTAGCGGTGGAAAACGTTGCGGAGAAAGCGTCCATTGGGACCGTACATGGATATGAAATCATTTAATTCACTGGCGTTGGTCAGGTTACAGCGCGTCTGGCCGCTGATGAGGAGCTTCTTGCCGGGCCGTTTCATCTTCTCCAGAAGCAGCACTTCAGCGCCCAACTCTGCCGCCCGCCCCGCAGCCATCATGCCGCTGGCCCCGGCGCCGATAACGATAACACACTTATTTGTCATAGAGTACTAAGCCGTATCTGGATTAGACCAATTCACCGATGCGGATTTGAAGCGGATTCACTATAAACTGTCCGCGTATTGCCGGATATACCTTTTTACCTCTGAGGCTGGCTGGTAGATGCCGAAGTGGCCTTCGCACAGTATGTCTGCCTTCAAGTCTATGAGCTTCTGTAAGGAGAGCTTCGCCAGCGCCGGGTCTGCTCCCCATGCGGGATAATAGGGACCGTGGATATCCTGTCCGAAGAGCACCCTCTGTTTATCGATGTCCACGTATGCCGCAATACTGCCTGCGGTATGGCCCGGGATATGGACCACCTTGAGTTCATATCTCCCGATCTTCAGGGTCTCCTCAGCGCCCTTGATTCTCAGGTCGACATGGCAGGGGGTGTAGGATATGCCGTAGGCTTTAGCAGCTATGCCGCCGTCTCCCTCTATCTCGTTGGCATCGAGTTCGTGGGCTATTATCTTAGCGCCGAATTCGTTCTGGAAACGGTGAAGCGAGCCGATGTGGTCGATGTGAGAATGGGTGACCAGGATACTCTTGAGTTTCCCTGGGTCAAAACCTAGCTTCTCCATGTTGGCTACAAGCTTGTCGAAGCTCATGCCCGCGCCTGAGTCGATGAGCAGGAGGTCACCGGCGTCGAGGAGGTAGACGCTGCAATCTAAATGGTGGGATATATCGGCGCCGCCGACCTGATATACGTCTTTGCAAACTTTAAAAGGTTTGCTCAAAATTTCATCCCCCAGCCATTCAGGCCAGAGTGCCGCCGTCCAGGAATATGGTCTGACCTGTGATGTAGCTTGAAGTCTCCGAGGCAAGGAACAGGGCCGTGCGCATAACATCCTCGGCCTCGGCCAGCCGGCCCAGTGGAATAGTAGCCTCCAGCGACTTGCATGCCTCGGGGTCTGACCACATGGGCTGGCTGAAGGCAGTCTTGACCAGGTACGGACCGATGGCATTGACACGAATCTTATAACCGGCCAGTTCCACCGCCAGAAGTTTAGTGAGCATGACCACACCGGCCTTAGCTATGCTGTAGGCGCCCAGCCCCGGCGCTGCTTTGGCAGCACCTGTGGATACGATATTGATTATATTCCCGCTCTGTTTCCCCATCATCACCTTCGCTGCCGCCTGACTGCACAAAAAGTAACCCTTAAGGTCGACGTTCATCACCTTGTCCCAGCCATCCTCTCGAAGGTCGACCAGAGGGCGCATAACATTAATGGCGGCATTATTGACCAGGATATCTATGGTGCCAAACTTGTCCAGCGTCTTCGCCACCATATTATCCACCTCGCTTTTCACAGCGATATTAGTCTGGACCGCCAGGGCACGCCGTCCCAGCGACCCAATCTCTTGAGCTGCCTTTTCCAGGTCGGGCATGGTACGGCTGGCGACAGCGACGTCGGCACCAGCTTCAGCGAATCCCAAGGCGATTGCTTTGCCGATGCCCCTGCTTCCTCCGGTGACGATAGCCACCTTGCCCTTTAAAGAAAAGTTGGGGATGGTCATTTGCGGCCTCCTTTAATCGGGAGATACAAACTTTCGCGGAATGCGTTACTATCCTTCTGGGATAATCTACGGAATTATAGCCTGGCTGTCAACATCTATTTGGGGTGCCTAATCCCCCTCGCCCCCTCCCTGAACGAGTCAGGGACAAGTTTAGAAAAGGGGAATTTTGGGGGTTGGACGAGATTGGATTATCCTAAATGTAACAATTTCTTAACTTTTTACTCTCTGCATTTTATAACTTCTTAATGCCTGTCCGTTTATCATGTCCCTAATCTGCGCGGCGGAGGAGGCCATTGTCGCCACTGACAATGGCGAGGAGGGGGAGGCGTAATCCCTAACGGTTGAGTTGGAAAGTGAAGCTAATTATTTTCGACCTGGACCAAACCCTTGTA
>DAOUMT010000203.1:0-2975 GCA_034409195.1 Dehalococcoidia bacterium | reverse complement strand
AGCTTAGTGGGCACATGAATGGATAAATCTGGATTAAGCTCACCTGATTTGAGGTTGTAGAATGTTCGCAGTGGGGATGATAAAAGGGCAGACCGGAGTACACAGCTTCGAACGTCCTGTGCCTGGGATTAAGCAGCCTGATGAGGTGCTGGTTCGCATCAAGGAAGTAGGGCTGGACGGCACTGATTTTAACATTGTGCGCTACGGGTTGGAGGATATTGCTGAGGATCGCAATGAAATAGTGCTGGGACACGAGGGCGTTGGTGTTGTTGAAGCAGTGGGAAGTGCAGTTAAATCGGTAGCCCCGGGAGATATCGTAGCCATGACGGTGCGACGTGGTTGCGGAAAATGCCAGCCTTGTTTGCACAATCAGAGCGATATGTGCATGACTGGCCTTTTCACCGAGCGCGGTATACACAAGGTGGATGGCTTGCTCACTGAGTTCGTTGTTGACCAGGAGCAATACGTTGTGAAGGTTCCGCCTGAGGTAAAAAGGCTCGCTGTTCTGTTAGAACCTTTAAGCATTGTGGAGAAGGGTGTTGAGCAGATAAGAATCATACAATCCAGGCTGCCGTGGTTCTGTGCTCACCCCAACCATGGCTGGCTTTCTGAGCAATGGGGAGGATGCAAGGTAGCGCTGGTCGTTGGTGCTGGTGCGCTTGGCTTGCTGGCGGTAGCCCTGCTCAGGCTCGCCAAGGTATACACTTATGTTGCAGACATTGTGTCGGAGGACCACATTAAAGTACACCTGGTTAAAGATATGGGCGCACTGTACATAGATGCGCGAACTAAAACGCCTGAAGAGATAGTGGAATTTTGCTGCACCCCGACAGGGGAGCTGAATATGATATTCGAGGCTTCCGGGGCAGCCGACACAGCTATCAGATTGATCCCTTTTATGTCACGCAGCAGCATCTACGCCATGACAGGAATTCCGCGCGGAGATCTCACAATTGAACTTGAGGCTGCCCAGCTGGTGCGCCGCATAGTGCGCTATAACCAGGTGATAGTGGGCAGCGTCAACTCCAATAGGCGTCACTTTGAGATGGCACTCGGCCATATCGGCAAAGTAAACGAGCGTTTCCACAGCATGATAAACGAGATTATCACTCGTCGGCTTCCGCTTCGAGATTATCAGCAAGCGTTCACCCTGGGAGAGCCTCAACACATAAAAACTGTGCTCGAGGTTGAACCATGGAGTTAGGTGCGGTGCCCAACACAAAGCGGCCAGTAAATGCTTTCTATACGGGCAGCTTATCCCACGAAAGAATCTATCTTCTTGATAATCTCGTTTTCGATCTCAAGATTCCAGAGCGTCTCCGGCACATCGACAAATAGGAAAAGCTCCGATACCAATAGAGCCTCCACCGCTGTAATCCCCAAATGTTGGAGCCATCTCCCAATCCCTACCCTGACTGTGAAGTTGTTGGGTTGGCCATCGATTAATATAGTGAGAGCCCTGTCTGCGGTTACTATCGACCGCAAGAAGCCACCTTTCTGCGCCTGTATCACTGTGCCATGAGTACTGGGCACCGAAGACTGCACTTTGAAACCACTGCTCTTGAGGTAGTCCTCTATTTTGCCCTTCAGATTATTCAGATCGACGTTCTTGCCTTGATAGTGTCTGACTCTTTCTCCAATCATATATCCTCCTTTCACTGTTTAAGGCAACTCTGCACTTTTCTGCATCCATACATTATAATCCTCCAAAATGAAAAAGTCATAAAAAATTAGGGGTAAAAAGTTAAAAACTTATTAAATTTCGGAAGGACAAGGTGAATCATACTCCCTCAATCTTTTTAGACAAAGCAGAGTCGACCAGGCTTTGAAGATGCCTATAGCTCTCGCCTGGAACTGGCTGCAAGAATATAGCGCTGCCCACGTATATTGTGTCAATGCCACTGCTGGCTATGCAAATAATGTTGTTCTCCTTTGCGCCTCCATCAATACCTATCTCCAGAAGAGACTGCATTCTGCGGAGCTCGGTTACTTTGTCCAGGACCTCGGGCAGAAACCCCTGCCCGTAGAATCCTGGATGGACCGATAACAAAAGCACACTGTCGACCTTGCTGCACAGGGGAATGATTGAGGATATGGGTGTTTCCGGATTCAGAGCCAGGCCTACTTTAAGGCCAAGTCCCCTCGCCGCTGAGATTACTTCATGCGGATGTGAGCTTGCTTCATAATGGAAAACTATTTTGCCCGCCCCCGCTCGCTTAAAGCAATCCAAGTAGCTTCCCGGATCAGTTACCATAAGATGGGCCTCCCATGTCAGTTGCGTGTTGAGCTTCGCAATATCTTCACAGGTCACACTGCGGGTCGGTACAAAGAGGCCATCCATTATATCGAACTGCACATAGCGGGCAAAGGTCTCTGCCTGCCTGACCCTGGACTTTAAAACCTTGGGGTCATTGGTCAGGATAGCCGGTATTACGCGGACATGCCTGCCCATTTTTTCTCCTCTGAGAAATAAGAAGCTACTTGAAAGTATATGCTGCGAGCGTTAATAAGTCATAAAAAGAGTCGGTAAAATGTAAAGAAGTTGTGACATTTAGAGCTATCCGCTTCCTCTCTCCACCATCTCGTCAATATTCAGGCGAAATGTGATGGTTTTTTTAGCTTTTAACCTGTTATTTTATGACTTCTTGATACTTATCCAGTAAGCATGACGTTGCACTGGTACGGGAATAGCTGCATAATTACTGATAGTCAGCGAAAGGAGGCGTAATTATGGAACTGGGAATGATTGGCTTGGGCCGTATGGGCGCAAATATGGCGCAACGCCTCCTCCGTGGAGGTCACCGACTGGTAGTCTATGATCCTGTACCCCAAGCTGTGCAGTCTGTGATCAAACATGGCGCATCGGGTGCAAAGTCAATTTCTGACCTGGTGGCAAAGCTGTCCCCACCGCGTGTTGTATGGCTCATGGTACCCTCAGGTGAGGCCACGGAAAGCACTATCAATAGCCTGGCAAG
>DAOUMT010000202.1:0-4926 GCA_034409195.1 Dehalococcoidia bacterium | reverse complement strand
GTGCGGGACAACATCGCCTCCTTTGGGGGAGACCCCGATAATGTCACCGTTTTTGGGGAATCAGCCGGCGCTATGAGCATCGGTTGCCTGCTGGCGATGCCACATTCTCGTGGACTCTTCCACAAAGCTATTCTGCAGAGTGGCTCCAATACGGTTAAATTCCTGGACGAGGCAATACAACTTGCGGAACAATATCTTAACATACTCGGTTTAAACGCCAGAGATGTTGAGGCTCTAAATTCGCTGACTGTGGAGCGACTGTTGTTTGCCCAGCAGGAACTCGCTGCCAGCCTGGGCATTAAGGGTTCGGTCATGGAACCCGTGGTAGATGGGGAAACACTTCCGGAAATGCCCATAGATGCTGTCAAACATGGTTCAGCGGACAAGGTAACTGTACTGGCAGGTTCTAACCTTGAGGAAGCAAAGTTCATGGCTGTGGCAGACCCGAATCTTACCAAGATAGATGAGGCTGGATTGGTCCACCGCTGGCAACGGGTCTTGCCAGCAGATCTTGTGCCCGACCTGATAGAGAACTGCCTGAAGGCACTGGCCAGAGGGGGCGAATCTATCAGTGCCGCCGAGATAGCCCTGGCGCTTCAGACTGATGTACAGTTCCGGATACCTGCTATCCGCCTCGTTGAGGCACAGAGTAGTAACAATCTACCGGCATATAGTTACCTGTTCACCTGGAAGTCACCGGCACCGGGTTTAGGTGCCTGTCATGCCCTGGATATTGGCTTCGTGTTCGGAACACTTAGCGCTGGTTTTAATGGTACCGGGCCGGCGGCAGATAGACTGGCGGGAAACATGCAGGATGCTTGGCTGGCATTCGCCCATACCGGCAACCCGAGCTGCGAGAGTCTGGGCAACTGGCCGCAGTATGGGAATCGCCGGGAAACGATGATACTGGGAGAAAAATGTTACGTGGAAGAGGCTCCATACGAGGAGGAACGCTGTGCCTGGGACCCGATCCCAAATATGTTCCTGGGATAATGACAAGAGCTACTTTTCGTTAGAGGGCTTTCGAATTTACAGTTTTTAGAGTGGATTCAGCGAGTGGTTGCTTCACGAATATCGTTAATATAACGGCAACAATGGCAATGGCAGCGCATAGTAAAAACGCAGACTGATAATTACCGGTCGTGTCGAATATATAACCAAACAGCAGGGGGCCAATAGCGGCTCCAACGGTAAAGCTGCAGGCAAAAAATCCCAGGATCATGCCATGTGATGCTAACCCGAAAAGCCAGGCTGCTATGGGTGACTCCACGGTACTGCAATCTCCAAAACCCAGGCCCAGGAAAACTGCCAGAAGTAAGAAGGTCCACAGTTCTCTACCCAGCACCAGCATGAAGACAGACAGCATTACCAGAATAATGCCTATGAGGAAGGTTCTTTTATAACCCAGTTTATCACCGGCGCTACCCAGTCCCAGCTGTCCAATGATAGTCGCTCCTCCAATAGCGGCCAGGATGATAGCTGCGGTGGCTGCTGAAATTCCCAGGTCATTGAGATACGGCGCGATGTGCACCTGAATTGAGAAAAAGCAGAATCCGTAGCAAACCAGCACGCCAAGAAACATCCAGAACTGCTTGGTATGTGCTGCTTCGGCAACGCTGAAGTCTCTTGTTTCAAGCCTCAAACCGACTTCAGCGGTATCGCTTTCACCATGGGCTGCCTGTCTTATCTGGCTTGGGTCGCGCTTCAGAAACTGGGCAGACACGACGACAACTACCAGAATGATTCCACCCAGTATCAAAAAGGATATACGCCAGTCGTAGACAGAAATTAACTGATTTATCACCAGTGGTAGAATTAACATGCCAACACCGGCACCGGCAAAAACGATGCCGGTCATCGCACTTCTTCTCTGCACAAACCATCTGGCTACAGTTGATAATAAAGGAACGTAAACAGAGCTTCCAGAACCAATCATGAAACCGTAAAACAGATATATCTGCCAGACACTCTGAATCTGCGACATGAACAGGTAACCCAGGGCGGCCAGCAAACCGCAGATTGTCATGACGATACGAGGACCAAACTTATCATTAAGCCCTCCCATAACAATGCCGAGCAGACCAAGCATAATTTGGGAAAGTGAAAAAGCGCCTGAAGTCACAGTTCGTGTCCATTCCAGTTCGGCTACTATCGGTTTGAAAAACAATCCGAAAACAGCGTGCAAACCGAGGAGTAACATCATAGCGAGGAAGGATATGATAACAACGATATAGCCATAATATGAAGTATTCTTGTCTGGCATATATTTACATCACCTTGTCAGCGGACACCTAGGGACCGTATCCCTCTCCGGGCGGTGCTATTATAAGATACATCCTTGCTTGTAATTAACAGCGATGCATATAACATATAAATGGATACCATTCATTAACTGCCCTCACAAACCAGTACCGGGTCTGGAACTATCGAGAAACCAGGCATGATATTCCCAATTCCTCAAATCGCTGTCTGGCCAGTTCTACAGATTCGGTGCTAGCCATAGCCATCTCTTTTAGAGGGTATTTTCGACCCAGAGCCTCGTATTTACCTGAACCCAGTCTGTGATATGGCATGAGTTCTATAGAGAGATTGTCGTCTTTGTTCAGGCTTCGAAGGAACCTGGACGTTGCCTTGATATTATCAAAATCGTCATTTAGACCGGGAATAAGCGGCATTCGAAATTGCAATGGAACGCCTGCCTCGGCTATCAGTCGAGCATTCCTTAGAATTAGGTTGTTGGACTTCCTGGTGAGCTTCAGATGTCTCTGTTCGTCCAGCAATTTCAGGTCAAAAAACAAGAAGTCGGTGCAATCGAGCACTTTTCTAAGTTCTTTAGAATCGACGAAACCACAAGTCTCGACTGCGGTCGATATATGGGCTTCCCTGCACAGCTTGAATAAAGCCCTGTTAAAGTCGGCCTGTAGTATTGGTTCCCCACCGGAAACGGTAATGCCACCCCCGGAATGCTCGTAGAATCTCTGGTCACGACGGACTTCTTCAAACAACTCATCAAGTGTCATCTCCTGGCCGTAGATTAGGAGTGCCTTCTCAGGGCACACACTGACACACTGACCGCAGTTCGTGCAACTCCTGCGTTTTATTCTGGGGGTTCCGTTTTTGTCAGGCGCTATCGCTCCCTCAGCACATGCTTGGAAACAGTTGCCACACCTATTACAGAGTATTTCGCTGAACCCAAGCTGAGGGAAAGGCTTAATACATTCAGGATTGTCGCACCATAAGCACGCCAGAGGGCAACCCTTGAAGAAGATAACTGTCCTTATGCCCGGCCCGTCATGAATACTGAATCGCTGAATATTAACAATCCTTGCTTTCATTATAACTATTAAAAAGACTGCTCGGTGCGGCGAATGATGTCATCCTGAACTTCCCGTGTTAAGTTAACAAAGTAGGCGCTGTAGCCAGCCACGCGCACTATAAGGTCCTTATATTGTTCGGGATGCTTCTGCGCATCCAGTAGCACCTGCTTGTCTATAAAATTGTACTGAACATGTGATGCCCCGCTGCCAAGAAGAGTCTCGGTAAAATCTACCACCTTCTCCAGAGACTCGTCATTCTTGGCGAAGGAAATCGGGAATTTCTGATTTAGAACGGCTACTGCAGACTCCTTAAAATCAGCCTTAATAACAGAATTGGCAACGGCGGTTGGTCCCTTGGTATCCATCTCTCGCATCGGTGATATGCTGCCGTCGTATAGAGGCTCACCCCTTCGTCGGCCATTAGGCAGGGCACCTACACCCTTGCTGGCGGCATAATGCCAGGCCAGGCCATTACGGTTAACCGAATACTTCCAACCGAAGGGATTGGTCTCTGAACGTATTTGACTTGCGGAGAACTTGCCAATCTCACGTACCATGTAATCCGCCTCATCTATGTCGTTACCGAATTTGGGTGCCGCCAGGCACATCTGTCTAATCTCTTCACCCCTCTTGCCGTCGAAATTGGTATCTATAGCCTCTATCAGCTCACCCATGGTTAGCTTCTTCTCTTCAAAGACGAGCTTCTTTATGGCCGTGAGGGAGTCAGCTACATCCACCAGTCCTCTATCCTTAATCATCCAGAGGGGGTATTCCCCACAGCCACCGACAAAGTGGCTCTTGCCCTTTTCTATACATCCGTCGCACAATGCTGAGGAGAAAGGATAGCGCCAGCGTGTTACCTCCGCCTGGTGCTGCAGGCGTTGTAGATACATCAGTCTTTTAAAGTTGAACCTGTATTGCTCTTTAAATGCCTCGTATACTTCGTCAAAGGTTTGAAAAGAACGCGGGTTCTTCGTAGGCAGACCTACCTGTTTGCCGGTTATAGGCGAAATCCCGCCATGAAGTGCCAGGTCCAGGAAAAGGGGCATACTAATATGTGAAGGGTGGTAATGCCCTGACTGTGGCCGCGCTGTTGCCTGAGAGCAACCCTGCATTGACCAGTCCCAGGCAAACTCAGGGCGCACCCCGCATTTCGTGATATACTCGATAATATGCCTGTCATTAACAAACATAGGTACGCCGGGCACATGGCAATTAGCCATCAATCCTTTCTTTAAGAACTGGCGAGGTGTTATATCCGGATACCACCGCAGAGAAAAATGGGGCTCAGCATACCTTACCAGCCCGATGACATGAAGGAAAATATATGTCAGCTCATTGCAGGCATCTTTGCCATCCTGCGTAATTCCCCCCAGAGTCACATGAGCTATGGATGTAGCCTGAGCGAATTCCTTATCGGTAAGGCTCATGATAACCTCTACCCTGCCAAGCCAGCTGATAAAGTCACCGATCAGTTCTGCGGCGCTCTCTAAGGTCAGGCGGCCTTCTTCCATATCTTTCTTGAAATAGGGATACAGATACTGGTCAGGTCTTCCATAACCCAGCGGCCCACTCCGGGCTCCCTCCAAACTCATCACAACCTGTACCA
>DAOUMT010000201.1:0-6249 GCA_034409195.1 Dehalococcoidia bacterium | reverse complement strand
TATCTCCTGGCTGAATGCACCCATGATAGCCAGCACCGACACCTCCGGGCGAGCATGAGCTACCTGTCTTATGCCAGTATTACTCAGGTTTGTCAATTATATATCATGACCAAGCGCAGGTAAAATTAGGCAAAGAGGGATTCGTAGTCATCGAATGCTTGGTGAGGAAACAATTATGGCACTGATGTCAGCGGGGAAATCACATAACAAGAAACCCTCAGACAGAGGATTTCTTGTGTCCTGAACCTGACAACCTAGGGCTCCATAGAGACGGCTGTGAAATGACCTGCAACTGTGCTGAAAGCCCGGAGCTGCAGCTAATTTTCATAGTCAATGGTGTCGGAGTAGTCCCATCTCCCGAAATAGACGCGCAAAGTAATCGCCAATACCCACAGGGCAACCCATCCTATGATACCGAGACCTACAGGGTACAGGTCTGTGCATACGGGAACGATAAAGAACAGAAACCCGAGGCCAAACAGGAGGACGGTAAAGGCATTCGCCTCGCGCGCTATGCAATATCGCCCCAACGGGCGTCGTCTCTCTCCCTCTACTTTGTACTCCCGGTAGGGGGCTGTCGTTCTGGCATCGAACTCTCTGGTCACCATTGTTCTCACCTCCTCTCCATCTCAGGTTTTGGCAGTGCTATGTCAGCGAGGGTCCAACTTCAGCAGAAGATCGAACAGGATAACTAACAAAGCCGTGGGCCCGTGCGGGAGCTGATATCTGGCTATCTTCTGCTGCTCCTGTCTCTCAACCTTGTTTGCTCGGTATGCAATTTTTGCTTCGCTATAGAGCTCTTTCGTAGTCATCGTCGTCCTCCTACACACCGCTTTCATTGCCTTTCTGCCTTAGATTGTAATGAGACCCGAAGGCGAGTGTTATCAAGCAGATTACATAAAAAATGTAAAGTTGATTACAATTAACAAAGCCCAGTTGCTATCGGCGAGCTTTTTCTTGTTTCAGGTATATTGAGCGCCCGCGAATCAACAAGGTGATTCTCACTAACTCCAAACTGTCCCCTGCTACACTGATGTCCCATTTTCTTATAAAATTTTTGTTACATTTTTATAAAACTAGCTTCGGTGGGAGGAAAAGTTAAGTAAATTGAAATTGACGAGTACCAAAGTGGTATTTATACTAGCAGGCGTGCCACCAAATTCTTACAGGAGTCATGCCTTGCAGAGTATTGTGTCACAGGTTCAGGGTTATTCTCAGGGCAGCTAGATATCCCCAGCAAGCCGACCTTGTAGGTCGGCTTTTTCATTTTTTGAAAATAGTATTCGGGAGCGCAGACCTTAGACGTATATTGTGTATTTTAGTGTGCCCTGTGTTGAGGGGCGGATATGGGAATTAATAAAAGAAAGGAGGTGAGAAAGAATGAAAAAAATCTTGGCAATAGTCCTGGCGATAGCGATGGTGGCAACCCTAACAGCTGGGGTGGCGTTCGCAGGCAATGGCAATGGCGCGCCTCCCGGTCAGCACTACAACCTGAATATCATCGGTGTCCCTAACGTAAAGAATGCCAACTATAGCGGCGGTCAGGGTTCCGTAATCTTTGTGTCAAGAACTGGCAGTACCATGTTCTACGTGAATGGCGGAAGTTCATATGAAATACTTGACCATGACGGCACCGATGGGAAAGTAGGCACAAGTATAACTGACCCGGGCATCGTATTCCCATATGACCCGGTCTCAGGGACGTGGCAGGTTGCCATATACGTCCGCTTGCTGGGTCCTCAAGGAAGCCAAGCAAATTGGACATCCTGGTACTATGACAGCACTGGGTCCATCTGGGTCTTGTATGCCTCATTCAGTCTGACCAAAAATACGAAATTCCAGCTGAAGACAAGCTCTTTGCTGGCGACTGGATACCAGAATATGCTGTGGCAACTCGACCCGGTGACTAAGTACAGAATCTGCCAGATGCGCATATATCTGGACTAGTCATAGAGTCAGCCATACAATTCTTGTCCTGTTGGGAGAATCATAAAGACAGGCTGGGGTTTTATTCCAGCCTGTCTTTTATGTTGACCATGAAGAGATACAGACCACAAATCGGGAGGTCATGATAGGTCTGGTAATGCGATATTGTCTGGAAATACTATTGCCTAGAGCCGCTATGGTATAATAATATTGGTGCAAAAAGGAGAGCTGGCTGGCATTTAGTCATGGTAGTGTTGTAGCGATAGACGGGTTTTGTAGATAGTCTAACTTGCAATAAGACCTCACAATCCCTATTCTAGGATAAGGCTCCCTGCTCTTCCCTACCCTGCTCTAAAATAAAATCTAGGGGAGATATTGTTCGCTCTGGTAGAACGCCCGGTTGGAGAATATCGTTCTCCATAAAAATCTCCCGCAAGTCTCCAGTACTGATGTGTAGAATTTAAAGAAAGAATATGATGGCAAGAAAAAGACTATTTTCACTGCTCTGGGTGGCCGCAGGCATCATCTTGGGCTCGGTATTAGGATGGCTGGTGCTGCGGAGCGTTAACTGGAGCGATATGGTGAGCGCCTTCAGCAGGGTATCTTGGGACACGCTCGTCCCGGCGGCAGCCGCTGTAGTCGCTTCGTTGTTTATGCAGGCAGTCCGGTTGAAGCTGATGCTGCCTAAGGAGCGGGTCTCTACAACGCGGCTTTTCTTTGTACGAAATGCCGGCCTCAGCCTCAACAACCTGAGCTTTGCGCAGGGCGGGGGTGTTCTGGGCGACGCTTCGGAGCTCGCCATGCTCACCAGGTCAGACAAGATAGATGGCAGCAAGGTTGTCGCCGGTCTGTTCATGAGCCGTGTATTGGACTTTGTTATTACATCGATATTCGTTCTTGCCGGCTTTTTCATAATCCCCCAGCTCTCTGTGTTCAAGCCAGTGATAATACCCATGCTGGTAGTTATGGCTTTGCTCATTCTATTCATACTGTTCGCCAGAAAAGTCAGCAAATTCCCGCTGCTAAACAAGATAAAGATCGTCCAATCATCGCTGAGTGCAGTTACTTTTCTGCGCGATCGCAAGCTTATTTTTTGGCTCTCAATATTTGTGACCGTAATAGCCTGGATGCTTCTGGGCACCGCAGCTTGGCTCGTAGCTGAAGCCATCGGAATCCAACTGCCGTTCTGGACGATGAGCATCCTCCTAGTCGGTATGACTCTATTCTCAGGGGCAATTCCAGCCGCACCGAGTGCTATAGGCACCTACGAATTCGTCACTGTATACATACTGGGATTGTTCTCAGTCAACAGGTCGGATGCTTTTACATTCGCCCTGGTGGTCCACGCACTGGTTATGTTACCTCCCAACCTTATGGGAATTCCCACGATATCGAAGGAGTGGAAGACATTCCGCCAATTCGCCCATCAAGTCGGTGCTGCACTCAGGACGCGGTTTTTCCGGCGCAGGGCCGTTGCGACCCAGCCGGCTAAAGACATCGATATATAAGCGGAAATTTTATTGAGGGGCGACCCGCCGTCGGCGGGTCGCCTTTTTATATGTCATTGCGAGGAGCCCTTCCCGTTTGGGAAGGACGACGCGGCAATCTCCCCAGGCGCGTGCTGCATCGCGACCCGAGACTTAATTACGACTCAAAACGAGCAGCGTCGAGACACGTAGGGGCGACTCGGCGAGTCGCCCCTACGTATGTCAATCAAACACCGTTTCAATTAAAGTGGTATCAGGGAGTGCTTCCGCCACGGCCTCGTCGGCCCGGGGCCCAGCTTTTCCCAGTGCTCCATCTTCTGGGATAGCCTCTCCAGCGTGTTTATCAGCATCGGCCTCGTCTTCCTGGGGTCTATGATGTCATCAGCACCCTGGATGCCTGCCAGGTGATACGCCGAGGCGTACTTCTCGTGTACCTGCTCCATGAACTGACGGCGCAGCTCATCAGGATGCTCGGCAACCGCTAGCTCGCCCCGGTAAAGCGCATCGGCTGCTCTATCGTAGCCCTCCACCCTGATATCAGCAGTGGGCCAGGTGTATATGGCATCAACGCCCATGCGCTCGGTGCCCATGACCAACCGCGCCGCACCCCAGCACCTTCTTATGTAAACTGTGACCCGGGGCGTAGTGGCCTCGCAGATAGCGAACACGGGCTTAGCTGCGTTCCTCTCCAACCCGTCCCTGTGCTGCTCCTGCTCCAGGCTAGGCAGGAACCCCGGGCTGTCCACCAGCGTGATTATCGGTATGTTGAAGCAGTCGCAGAACCTGATGAAACGCGCCTGCTTGTCTCCGGTATAAACGTCGAGGCAGCCATCTCCGGCCGCTGGGTTATTGGCGACAATACCAACCGTTTTTCCGGCCAGCCTCCCGAAGCCGATTATCATGCTGGGTGCATAGAGGGCCTGCAGCTCGAAGAAGTCTCCCTTGTCCACAATCGATGCGATGACCTTATGCATGTCATAGGGCTGGCTCACATCGGCGGGCACCAAGTTTAGAAGATGCTCATCGGTGCGGTTCGGGTCATCGCCTGTGTCGACCACGGGAGATTTGTCCCGCCAGTTGGAGGGCAGGAAACTGAGCAGCTTTTTGCTCGCGTCTATAGCCTCCTCATCGCTGTCGACTAATAGGTCGTTGGAGCCGGTAACCGTCGAGTGCAGCAGAGCACCTCCGATCTCCTCCTCGGTGACATCCCTGAAGGTGACTGCCTTCAAGATAGGCGGGGAGGCTACTGACATGAAGGCTATGTTCCGGCGCATGATGACGAAGTCAGCCATTATGGGAGAGTAGGCCGAGCCTGCATAGCAGGGACCCAGCATCAAGCTGATATGAGGCACCACACCCGACATGAGCGGAGGATAGTACATGAATCCGCCGCCGCCGCCCACAGGGCTTCCGCGTACCGGGACCTTGAATCCGTTTCTGCCGAACAAGTCATGGATTCTGATAGCGCCCGAATCGATCATCCCCACCAGGGGGATGCCCTCCTCCATAGCCTGCTCCATGGCACGGGCTACTTTGCTGTTTTGAATCATGGACTGCGTGCCTGCCAGCACCGTGAAGTCGTGGGCATAGGAGTAAACGGTGCGCCCGTTGACCTTTCCGTATCCCACAATCACGGAATCACGCGGCAGCTCCCTGTCATCGATATCGAAGCCGGTCTTCATGGGCTGCGTCCACAGGCCTATCTCATGAAATGTACCGGGGTCGAAAAGCCTCTGTATCCTTTCCCAGGCAGTCAGCTTGCCCCTGCCATGCTGCTTGTCAATGGCAGTCTTGTCTCCGCCGGGCAGCCATCTTTTTCTATGCTCCTCAACCTTTTCCAGCTTTACCTTCGCGTCTGCCATCTGATTCCTCCTAGAGTAATCAAAGAAATTGCGATTTATAATCTGATGTTTTCATGTTTCCTGGGCGGCCTGCCCTCATCCCTGTTGGCAAATGTCTTGAGCGCCTGTATCAGGAATGGCCTGGTATCCCTGGGGTCGATGAAGCCCTGTCCCCATTCACGCTCCAGGGCACGCAGCTTGTGCCTCATCTCTACAGTGCGCTGCTCCAGTTTCTGTGCCCTCCCTGCCTCGTCTTCAATGGACTGCAGCTCTCTCTTGTAAATGATAGATACCGCCCCCTCCGCTCCCATCAATCCGCGCTCCACAGAGGGCCAGGCCACGTCGAGGTCGCCTCCCAGCGTCGTGCCGGGCATAGCTAACTGACCGCCTCCGAAACGCTTTCTTATAGCGATAGTAATCTTAGGCACGGTGCAGTCAACGTTGGAGAATACCAGCTTGCACCCGTGCCGTATCAGCCCCCTGGTCTCCTCATCGATAGCTGGCAAGAAAGCCGGTGTATCTGCCAGCCAGACTACTGTTATATTGAAGGCATCGCAGAACCTGACGAACCGCGCCATCTTGTCCGCGGCGTCAAGGGTCAGCGCGCCGCCCATAGACTGGGGATTATTAGCTACGAAACCTACCGTCTGTCCGACCATCCTGCCGAAGCCGGTTATCAGGTTGTTCGCCCACTGCCGTTTAAGCTCCAGAAATTCGCCCTTATCTACTATCAGAGAGATAAGCTTGGTCATACTGTACGGCTTGTTTGTATCGAGGGGAGCGACGGCCAGCAGCTCCTCTTCCCTGCGATTAGGGTCATCGCCGGTGTCCACCAAAGGCGGCTTCTCTTTATTATTCGAGGGCAAATAGCCCAGCAGCTTCCGGCAGCTTTGCAGGCACTCATCCTCGTCTTTGGCCAGAAAATCGCAGCAGCCCGTCTTGCGGAAGTGCCCTGATGGGTCTCCCACCTCCTCGGAGGTCTTGCCCTGCGGCGG